>NZ_JBGTHY010000353.1:0-12516 GCF_041745955.1 Pricia sp. | reverse complement strand
ACTAATTAGACCATCGAACCGAGCAGCAACGTGCCCAAGATAAAGAGTACCAACGAGATAACGCCTCCTACCTCCATACAATGCCTGAACCTATAAATGCCCATACTGAAGATCAACGAATTGGTCCGATAGCCTACCGGGGCAAGGAAACTAAAGTTCGCCGCGAACATAACGGCCAGTACAAAGGGTTTGGAGGGCAGTTCCATTCCAGCGGATATCGAGATGGGCAATAGGAGCTTGCTCTTGGAAATGTCGTATTTATCGGAGAGTTCCGTTACGATCTTGATAAAAACGATTGCCACGGCCGTAGAGCTGATAAATGCGGATATGGATCCGGTTATGAACATAAATGCCGGTACAATAAAATAAATGGGCCAACCTTTGAACCGCTTTGGCCCGTTCGCCATCCATGAAATGACCCCGTTCTGTGCGAGCGCGGCCGCAATGATCATCAGACAAAGAATGGTAATGACCGCAGTGTTGGAAAACCCGCTGATCCCTTCCTCCGGTGTAACGAGGCCGAAGAGTATCAAGACCCCTATGATACAAAAGACGATCTTGTCCATAGGGAATATCTCAAAAGCGAAAAGGACGATAATCGTTGCGATTATCAAGAATAACAGGGCGATTTCAAAGTCATTTTGGCAGAAATTATTTTTGAATAAGGCCGTGTGTATTTCCAAAAAAATTCAGCCCGTAAAAAAAACGGCCCGTCTTAACAATTTTTAACCTGTCAAAAGGCTGTTTTATAGGGTTTTGGCAAACTTTTTGAACTTATGTTCACAGATTAATGTGTAACTAAAATTGAGCAAAAATGAAAAAATTGGCAATTCTTTCATTGGCCGCAATTTTGACATCAGGTTGCAAGGGCCAAGAGCACAAAGAAGATGAAAATATACAAAAGGATAGTACGGAACAGGTTACCGAACAGCCCAAAGGCACATGGAAAGTCGATAAGGAGTTCGATGAAAACGGGAACATGATCCGTTACGATTCCATCTATTCATGGTCATCGACCGATGATGTTGGGGATTTGGCGCAAAAGAATCCCGATAGCCTGTTACAGTCTTTCCGATCCAAGTTTTATAGGAATTTTAAAGGATTCGATAATCAACGGTTCGGAGACCTCTTCGCCAAGGATTCGCTCTTTACCGAACGCTTCTTCGACGACGGTTTCTTCGGCAGCGAATTCGGAGAGGATTTTATGGATATAGACAGGATACGGGAACGCATGGAAACGATGCAACAAAAATTTCTTGAGCGCTACCAATCGGAATTCGATTCATTGGAAAACAAAGACTCTAAGCGTAATGAATAACGGCAAGGGTCGTCTATGCCTGGGGTTTTGATGGAAAAGAGGAAAAAAAAGGCGATATGATGCAGAAAAATTTGATTTGGGTACTTGTATCTATTTTTAGCCTTGTATGGTTATTTGCCTTTTCGATATTCTATGATTTTGTGTTGGTAACCCATACTTTGCTTGCTGTTTTGGTGTTATTTTTTATCTACAAATATTGGCCGTAAGCACTATTTGAACTTTTCTAATTTCTGGTTTGGAGGCGACCAAAGATTTGGCGAGGATTCGTTTTGAAATTTATGATGGCCGTTCCATTTTGTCGAACCTTCACTTAACGATTTTAAACTCAATTCTATAAAACGAACGATTTTTGTGATACTGCTGACTTCAACGCGGCGTAATTAAACCCACGTTAATCTGAACTTTTAATCGGTGCCGTGAAAGTCTGAAAATAGACGTATCTATTGAATGTGCTTTCGGTCCATTTATCGGTCGGATGACCTGATCATTAAAACTGCCGTAATTCAATGCTTCAACAATATTTTCAGTAACTTAGTGTTTTATTCATTGGAGGACATTTTGGGACATCAGGTCCTATTGGGATTAAAGAACGACCGGTAGATATTAAATAAAAACAGGATAATGGAAACACTTAAGATCCATACCGAGGACAAGGAGCAACTAAAAACCGTAATGGCAATTCTCAGGGCTTTAAAAGTTCCTTTCGAGGCTTCCGGGGAAAGTCCCTATGACCCCGAATTTGTCGCCAAAATCAAGGAAAGCGAACGCCAGGCAAAGGAAGGGAAGGTAAAGACCATCAAGACGGAAAATCTGTGGAAGTAACCTATACCAAGAAAGCCCAAAAGGACCTTTCGTACTGGAAAAAGAAAGGAGATAGGGCCGTTCAATAAAGAATAACGAAACTTATTACGGGCATAGAGGAAGATCCCTTTACCGGTATAGGGAAACCGGAAGCTTTAAAATATGACCTGTCCGGTTTTTGGTCAAGGCGCATTAACAAGGAGCACCGTATCGTTTATAAGGTTTACGGAGAGAAAAAGGGTATTGAAATTCACTCTTTAAAAGGTCATTACTGACTTGTTCCCGGAGTTCGGTTCACTTTGGATGGTACAAATGGCGGTCGGTGACAGTTACCATTCCATCGAGCTAAACTGTTCGAGTATCGTCTAAATACTAGTTTTTCGGAATATCCAGAAGGCAATAAAAACCCACCGTTAATTTGAACTTTGCAAAAATCCCCGTTCAAAAGTTTCATCGAAGCCTAAACACACTTTGTGATGGAGCGCAACGGCGGGCAAGTGCATAAATTTTGGGATACTTCCCGTGCAGGTCCATTTCGGTAATTGACGGCACGATGGGGAAATGGATGTGCCGGAAAGAAGTATGGAAAAACTTTTTGCTCTTGCCGGCGGTACCGAGGCGGGCGGCAAAAACGGAGGCGTTCGATTTTTCGTCGTACGGCGGGGTTTTTCCGACTTCCGCAGGAAACAAGGTGATCGACGGTTAAAATTCAACGCTCATCTTGCCATGGCCTGAGGATGGTTATCCGATTTTCCCTTAAAAAAACACTTGATTGCACAATATTCACTCCATCATTTTATTGTCAGGTGGCGGCCGGTGACAGCTACCCTTCCACTGGGCCAACAACCCAAAAGGCTGTCAGCATCCCAAAAATCTAAACCCAGATTTTACTACCCTTGGAACCCCTTGTATTTACAAGCTTTTACAGAGGGCGGATGACGCACCCGAATGACAACGGACACCGGATTTGATTGCTCGGACTGCACGAAATTACGTTAAGGCAAGAAAAATGCCTTAGCTTAAATCTTCGCTAGCCTCCCCGCACAAACCGCCGACCTACAAACGCACCTTGTTTTTCGACCCCTTTTTATTTTGCTTTACCAATCGCTGTATTTCTACAGCCCCCCCATTTTTTTAGGTCGCTCCAATTCTGTTTGGCCTTGGCCGAATCATAATTGCGTTGCATGTTTACCCATATTTCTGGGGTGGTATCAAAGGCTTTTGACAGCCTTAAGGCCAATTGGGGGTAATGCCCTGCTTGGCATTGACGATATCCGACAAGGTTGTGCGTGATACGTTCAACGCCTTTGCCGTGATGGTCAATTCCCAAGGATCTATAAATTCTTCCCTCAAACTTCCCCCGGGTTTAGGGGGTTTAAACATCGTAGCCATGTCATTTTCCTTTTTGCGTTACTGATAGTCCATTAGATCTAGATCAAGAACATTGCCATTTTCAAGACGGAACGTTAGCCGCCAGTTGCCACTTACCCATATCGACCAATGACCCGATATGTTGCCTTTAAGGGCATGGAGACGGAAATTGGGAAACGCCTGTAAATCTTCCGCTTTTTCAATGGAATCAAGTACCGTAAGGCGTAATGTCAACCGTTTTAGCGAATTTTGTTTAAAACCAGAGGTCTTGTCGTTTTGATAGAGGGCTTTTAGCCTTTCATAAGTTGATAGGTGTCACCTCCGTAGTTGGGTCTTGCCCTTTCGATAGAGGGCTTTTACCACTTTGTGGCGAATGTCCTTGATGATGGTACAAATGCAAACCGTAAACCGACACTTGTCAAGTAAAATTCTAAAACGCCACCCGAAAGCTCACATTCGGGGTCAGCCCCAACGAAACATTTGCAATCCTTTCAATCTCGTTTTGGTCGTCAAGCCGATAATAAGCGTTCAAAATGTTTTTACGATCCGTAAAATTCAGTACCGATACCCCTACCGTGGCCTTCACGGCCGATCCGATGTCAAAGTTATAGATGGCGGAAGCATCTGCGCGAAGGTATTCGGGCAAACGATCGCCATTCGGGGGCCGATAGTTTATCCGAAACGGGAAAAATGAAGTATCTATAGGATCATCGGCCAGCGGTTCGGTAATCGGTTTACCGGTATGATAGTTTACACCAATACTGAACTTGAGATTATTCAAGGTGTAGGTGCCTGCCAATGTACCGGTATGCCGAACATCGAGGTTGTTGGGGAATTCAGGGGGAACAATATCCGGAAAATAATAGGTGTTGACGTTATAGCCATAGCTGGCCCAGATACTGTAGGCGTCCGTTTTTTTGTTGATCAGGAATTCGATGCCCTTCACATCGTAGTTCCCGATTTCGCCGTTAAACTGGTTTTGGTTCTGAAATCCTTGCGTAGTGGTGCTGATGCCATCGACCTCCTTATAAAATCCCTCTAGACCGATATACAGGTTTTGGTGATCGTAATTGAAACCTACGGCTGCCTGTTTGCTTTTGGTGATGGGCAACCTATCCCCATCGGAAACGATCCAGCGGCGTTTTTCGATACCCAGAAAGTTCTGCTCAAGGTCGATGATCTGGTTGGTTCCCTGACTTTTAAATTCCCCTAATACTTGGAATTTAAACTCCCGGGTAAGTGCATAGTTCAGGCTCAGACGGGGTTCGATTAGGAACTTTTTAAACGAATCGGGATTCTCAAAGTGGTTCAACCGCAGGCCCCCCCTTGCAAACAGTTTTCGATCGCCCGAACGGTAGGTAATTTCGGAGAACAGGGCCTGACTGCGTATGATGTCCCGCACGTCGCTTTGAAAAGGGGGCTGGGTCACGTCAGTGGCATTGGCGATGGCAGTTTCTGTATATTGGTATCCATTGCCCCATTCGAAACGGTCGTTCAATTGATATTCCGTAGTAAGCTTCAAAGCCGTCTCCTGTACCTGATTATTTTGAAATAGGGTCTGTTTTGCGTTGGAGGATGTATTCCGGGCATCGAGATTGTAGCCGGTGTGGTATGCGTTTAAAAAAGTCGAGAACTTTTTGTTCCAACTACTTTTAAGGCTTCCCCCGAAGGAAAGGTTGGTCTGATCAAGGTCGCTTCGAGTGCGTTCGCCGGAATCCATATCGGCTTCCGAATAATCCAAAAGGTTATTGACGCTGATAAAGTTGAAGCGTACTTTCTGATTTTTATTGATGTCGTACAGTAGTTTTCCCGTAAAATCGTAGAAATAAAAATTACCGTTGCGGTTCACTTGACTATCCTCAAAAACCCGGGTAAAGAATTTTTGATAGGTAGGGGTATTCAAAATATCGGTAAGCGAACGCCGCGCGGAAACTTGCACGGCCAGTTTTCCGGAAATGGGCAGGTGGCCATAAACGTCCCCACCGATGAGGTTGGCGCCCGCACCGCCGTAAAACTGGTCCGAAATGCTGTCCTTCGTTCGTATATCGATGATACCACTTACACCTTCGCCGTATTCGGAACTAGTACCATTTTTTGTCAAAACGACCTTATCGGTCAGATGCGGATTGAAGGCGGAAATCAATCCAAAAAAGTGTCCGGACTGGTACATTTTGATACCGTTCCATAGCACGAGGTTCTGGTCGTTGGTACCACCACGGATATTGATGTTCGAAACCGTTTCGTCGATACTTTCAATGCCCGGCAGGGCTTGAACCGTTTGCAGTATGTCTGGCTCGATCAAACCGGGAAGAATGCCGAATTGCTCGCTGTTCATCTCGATACTGCCATCCAATTGTTTTACTAGACCTTTGGTGAGGAATTCATAGATGACAACTTCTTTCAGTTGTTGATAGAACTGCGCCAATAACAAGGTGGTGCAAGGTTGTTGCTTCGCTAAATCCTTGGCGTCGACAAAAAGGGTTTTATACCCTATATGTTTGATTTGAATTTTGGCGGTCGGCGGCACATTTCCAATTGCAAAATGGCCTTCCGAATCGGTAATAACGGCAGTTTTTGTTCCCAGAACCTCTATAGTTGCACCAGTGACCGTGTTCCTCTCAAAATTATCCAGAACTAACCCACAAATATCGATGGTAGAGCGCTTGGCTATGGTGTAGTACCGCTGGTTAAGTTTTTGAATTTGGAGTCGGGTCTGCCGTTGGACATCCTCTAAAATATCCTTTAAATTGTCCGTTTTTGGAACGATGACACTGAGATTGCGGATATCATCGTCTGCGTAGGAGAACTTGATATCGAAATCACGCTCCAATTTTTGCAGGAAGGTGATAAGCGAAATGCCAGGTATATTATCTTGGGCGCCAGTGCTTTTTGGGAATGAAAAAAGGATAAGACAAAGTAGGGGAAGGGTACATTTACGGAGTGTTTTCGCCATAGAAGAGCACTTTGTCGCTCTCAAATTTAAACTTTATTTGCGAAGGGACACTAATACTTTTCAAGGCAAGATCCGTATCGGTATTGCTGAAGGTACCGGTAAATAATTGTTTTAAGTTGATATTTTGGGTCTTTACGGCGATATCGTGCTGGCGTTCAAATTCATCGAGCACATATTTCAAGGGAACGCTTTTGAACGAACTTTCATTGTTCATCCAAGAAGGTACCGAGGTACCGGGGACGGCTGCCTCTACGATTTCGCCATTGATCGCTATGAATGAACTGCCCGCGGGCAGTTGGGTATCCTTATTATTGAACGAAACGCTGACCAGCCCTTCAAAACAAGTGACTTCAAAAAAGCCCTTTCTGCTTTCAACATTAAATTGGGTGCCCAGAACGATTACGTTTCCGGCATCGGTGGCAACCGTAAACCGCTTGCCCTTGGCTACCTTAAAAAAAGCTTCGCCTTTAAGATCGACATTGCGTTTTTTATCCCAATTGCTTGCGCTGTAGTATATTTCGGAGTCGGCGTTCAAAACGACCTTCGACTGGTCTGGCAAGGTTATTTCCTTGTTTTCGGCATAGGATGTGGAGATGGTTTCGTTCGACAAATTCAGATAAATGTAAGATCCCATCACAAGTACTGCCGCAGCCGCTGCGACCCGCAAAAATTTTCGGAACGGACGTAGTTTAACGACCTTATTGTCTTGCAGTTCACGCCTATTTTTTAACGCCTGATACGCCCTGTCAGCATTGAACTCCGGTGCCTGCATGCTATCGGTGGCATCGACAATACGTTTATAAGAGGCATACTCATCGGAATTCTTGAATTCCGCAAGCTCCGCATCCCTAAGGTCGCCGTTCAGCCACTTTGCCAAGTAATTTTCTTGCATTATTTCTGTCTTAGTATCTTAATAACAATCCATTTAGGAAAAACCCTACTCCGTTTATAGATTCCAAATGCTCCAATACCCGCCGCTGCTCATATACCCTCAATCTTCTCCCGCAACGATTTCAGCGCCAAATGCATCCGTTTTTCGATGGCTTTAACGCTTATACCTTCCATTTCTGCAATCTCTGCGTATTTTTTTCCGTCTATCCTGTGCAACAAAAAAGTAAGGCGCTGGTTTTCGGGCAGCGCGTTTAAGGCCTTGTCCAGTTTCTGTTTGAATTCGCTCTCTTCCATCAGAAATTCCGGGTCCTCTTGGGTGGTTTTTAAGGACTTGTCCGCATACTTCAGACGTACTTTTTCCGCTTTTATCACGTTAAGGTATAAGTTATTGGCTACGGTATAGACATACGATTTCGCCTTTGCGGGAGGGACTTTCGCACAGTTTTCCCACAGCTTCAAGAAGGCTTCCTGTACGGCATCATAGGCTTTTTCCTCATTTCCGAACTTGTAATAAATGTAGTTGAAAATCGTTTTGGAATTCGCCTTGAATAAGGTATCGAATACTTGCTCGTCGCAAACATTGCCTGTATCTTTACTTTTCAATGGGGACTATTTTTTTCAAAGGTATCCGAAAAAATTATAAAAAGTAGGGTATTTTCTTAAGAGGTTGTTTTACAGGAAATTCCAAATCACTATGTATAGTATTTTTAAGGATTCGCTCTATGTCATCCTACTGGCTGCGATGATCGTCTTGTCCTCTTGTCAAAATGAGGAACCGTTTCAAGAGGATATTGATCCCGAACTGACCTTATCGGCCGGTTCTACCGTGCTCGAAATGATGAAGCGCACTACTTCCTACGATGGATCATACGACAATATCGTCGATGGGGCCAGCTGCTTGGGTATCCAATTTCCGTATACCGTCACCGTAAACGGTTCGGAACTGCAGATCGAAACGATGGAAGATTTCCAAAACATAGAGGATATTCTCGATGCCGCCGAGGAAGGGGATCTTGATATGCAAATCACCTATCCCATTACGGTAATGATGTCCGATTACACCGAAATCGATATCAATAGCGAGGAGGTGCTTAAAGACTACGTCGAACAATGCGTCGAGGGCGGCGCTGACGATGATATCGAGTGTGTCGATGTGGTGTATCCCATAAATCTTTTTACCTACAACCCTAATCTACAGCAAACCGGAAACATTACGGTAAACCACGATATGGAGATGCGGCGTTTTTTGGCCGGCTTGGCCGATGCCGATCTTATCAGTATCGAATTTCCGCTTAGCTTTGAAATGTTCGACGGTATCGAGGTTACGGTGAACAATAATACCGAATTGGCCAACGCCATGGAACGCGCCGTCGAAAGCTGTGACGAAGATGATGACGATGATTACAATGACGATGATTTCACCAAGGAAAGTCTTGATAGTCTGTTGGTTACCTGTCCTTGGCTGGTAAAAAAGTTGAATAGGATGGATTTGGAAAACACAGAGCAATATCAGGAGTATCTACTTACTTTTATGGAGGATGGAAAGGTAGCTTCGGACGATGGGTTTGGTTCAGTAAGCGAGGGCGAGTGGTCCGTCACCGTTTCCGATTTCATGGTGTTTCTCAACCTCGAATTTAAGGATGCCGATGCGTTCAATGGTGCCATGTACACCTACGAAATTGGGAAAGACACTATAAAAATGGATGGGGGCGAAAACGACGAAATTATTTTGGAGCGGTTCTGTGCCCTACCAAATGTAAGCGAGTAGCCAAGTATTTATGGAAACGAATTATTTCTGCACCGACTCTTAGCGGCTAGCGCCTGAACTCCTCAATTTTCACACCCTATTTTATCGAATTGGCATAGTCAAATAGGTGCTTTTTTCTTCCCCGCTTTATGCTTAAATTTGTCCCCATTAAAATAGAAAAGACCGATGTTCGATACTTTAAGCGAAAAACTGGATAAGGCCCTCCACACCCTCCGTGGCCACGGGCAGATCACCGAGATAAACGTAGCGGAGACCACTAAGGAAGTCCGAAGGGCCTTGCTCGACGCCGATGTCAACTTTAAGATAGCCAAAGAGTTTACCAATAGGGTCAAGGAAAAGGCCTTGGGCCAGAACGTACTGACCAGTCTACAGCCCGGCCAGTTGATGGTGAAGATCGTAAAAGACGAACTTACCGATCTCATGGGAGGGGAAACCGAAGGAATCAATCTTTCGGGTAACCCGTCGATCATTTTGATGTCCGGCCTGCAAGGTTCGGGTAAGACCACCTTTTCCGGGAAGCTGGCCAATTTTTTAAAAACCAAAAAATCAAAAAAGCCCTTGTTGGTCGCCTGTGACGTATATCGCCCGGCGGCTATCGACCAATTGCATATCGTCGGGGAGCAGATCGATGTCGAGGTATATTCGGACAAGGAAAACAAGAACCCGGTGTCCATTGCGCTGGCGGGTATTGCCAAAGCTAAAGCGGAAGGGCACAACGTAGTCATAATCGATACCGCGGGCCGACTGGCGGTCGACGAGAAGATGATGGCCGAGATATCGGAAATCCATAAGACTATCCAGCCTCAGGAAACCCTTTTCGTGGTCGATGCCATGACGGGTCAAGATGCCGTGAATACTGCGAAAGCCTTTAACGATATCCTGAATTTTGACGGGGTCATACTGACCAAACTTGATGGCGACACTCGAGGCGGTGCTGCCATTTCCATTAAATCCGTAGTCGACAAACCCATTAAATTTATTGGTACCGGCGAGAAGATGGAGGCTATCGATGTATTTCATCCTTCCCGTATGGCCGATCGTATTTTGGGCATGGGGGATGTCATTTCCCTTGTTGAAAGGGCCCAAGAGCAGTTTGATGAAGAGGAGGCGCGAAAAATCCAAAAGAAAATCGCCAAGAATAAGTTCGGCTTCGACGATTTCCTGTCCCAGATCCAGCAGATAAAAAAAATGGGGAATATGAAGGACTTGATGGGCATGATCCCCGGTGCCGGAAAAGCCCTAAAAGGATTGGATATCGACGACGATGCCTTTCAACATATCGAGGCCATCATCCATTCCATGACGCCCGATGAGCGTTCGAATCCATCCAAACTGAACGTAAGCCGTAAAAAACGCATCGCCAAAGGTAGCGGCCGTGATATGAAAGAAGTGAACCAGCTCTTGAAACAGTTCGACCAAATGGGCAAGATGATGAAAATGATGCAAGGTGGTGGGGGTAAGAAGATGATGCAGATGATGCAGAATATGAAATAATAGGATTGGCATCGGTTACACCTTCGAAACTAGAATTTTGGATACATGATTATATTGGACGGAAAGAAAATTTCTAACGAGATTAAAGAAGAAATTACGGCCGAAGTAGCGGCAATGAAAGAACGCGGTGAAAAAGTCCCTCACTTGGCGGCCGTACTGGTAGGCAACGACGGCGCAAGCCTTACCTATGTCGGTAGCAAGGTAAGATCTTGCAAGAAAATCGGGTTCGGATCCACTTTGATCCATTTGCCCGAGGAAACCACAGAAAAAGCACTGTTGCAAAAAATACACGAGCTGAACGAAGACGATGATATTGATGGTTATATCGTGCAACTGCCCCTACCCAAACATATAAATGAAGAAAAAGTGTTGATGGCCGTTGATCCGGATAAGGATGTCGATGGATTTCACCCTGTCAATTTCGGAAAAATGGCCTTGGATATGGAGACCTTTATTTCGGCCACTCCCTATGGAATTATGGAACTGTTGCGGCGCTACAAAGTCGATACCGAAGGTAAACATGCGGTGGTCATCGGTCGTAGCCATATCGTTGGTAGACCCATGAGCATTCTAATGAGCCAAAAAGGGGAAGCGGCCAACTGCACCGTAACCCTTGCCCACAGTCGTACAAAGAACATGAAGGAATTGACGTTGCAAGCGGATATCGTGGTTTCCGCCTTGGGCGTACCCCATTTTCTAAAAGCGGATATGGTCAAGGAAGGCGCCGTAATCATTGATGTGGGCATCACCCGCGTACCTGATGAAAGCAAGGAAAGAGGCTACTATTTGACCGGTGATGTCGATTTTGAGAATGTCAGCAAAAAGGCATCCTACATCACTCCCGTACCCGGTGGGGTTGGACCGATGACCATTGCCATGTTGCTGAAGAATACGCTTTTGGCCCGAGAACGGCATGGAACTGGAAAATAATTCAAACATTCTCTTGGTCGTTTTCCCTGTGTAAATGATTTTCTACGATGCTATGTCAAATAAATATTCCCGGTAAAGACTAACTACACATTTTTTTACGTTAATTAACGATAGCATACGTTTACCCATAACTGGTGAACCGGTGTAAACACTAAAATATCCCACGTCAAATGAACCTACAAATAGCGCCATTCTTTGATTTATCAATGGATTGCCTCTGTATTGCCGGTTATGATGGATACTTTAAAAAAATCAACCCGGCTATTGTAAGGTTATTAGGATATTCCGAAGAGGAATTACGATCCAGATTAATATCCGAATTCATTTATGAAGAAGATAGGGAACTGACAGCTTTGTATCGGCAAAACCTGAAGAATAATAAACCGTTAATTAATTTCGAAAACCGATATGTTTGCAAATCCGGAGAACTTGTATGGCTCCATTGGACATCCATTCCTATAGAGAACGAGCAACTGATCTATGCCATTGCAAAAGATATAACCCACAAAAAGGGTTTGGAAAATGAACGGATTTCACACATGAGCCATCTTTCAAAAGTAAACGAAGAACTCAAACAACTCAACTACACCACCTCCCATGATTTAAGGTCTCCTGTTAATAACTTGATTTCTATGGTCGACCTAATCGATTTGAGCAAAATCGATGATGAGGATACTAAAGAAGTACTACAGTTTATTAGACTTTCAGCAGAAGGCCTAAACACTTCCTTGAACGCGTACGTAGATGCTTTGAAGCAAAGCGATGCCCAAAACCAACAATTGGAAGAAGTATTTTTCAATGTAATATTCCAAAAGACCCAAAGATCAATTAGTTCGTTGATCCAAAAGGTGAATGTTGAATTTAAGGTAGATTTTTCGGGTATGGAAAGCATACAGCATAATGCTGCGTATATGGAGAGTATTTTCCTCAATCTCATTACCAATTCCATTAAATATGCCAGACCCGATGTTCCGCCTGTTATCTCAATAA
>NZ_JBGTHY010000352.1:0-9563 GCF_041745955.1 Pricia sp. | reverse complement strand
GCGATCCATCCGCCTACGATGCCTACGAACATAGAGATAGCGATAACAAAGGGATAGAAAAGCATGGCCACGATTTTTGGGAAAACCAAATAGTTCAGGGCGTTCACCCCCATAACCTCCAAAGCGTCGATCTGTTCGGTGACGCGCATGGTTCCAATGCTCGATGTGATATAAGACCCGACCTTACCGGCCATGATGATAGATACGAAAGTGGGCGAAAATTCTAGGATAATAGACTGGCGTGCCGTAAACCCGATAAGATTTTTCGGAATTATCGGATTGGTCAGGTTGATGGCCGTCTGTATGGTCACAACCGCCCCGATAAAGAAAGAAATGAAGATAACGATGCCCAGCGATCCGTACATCAGCTCATCTATTTCCTTAAGGATCAGGGTTCTCATAATCCGCCATTTCACCGGCTTTTTAAAGACCTCCTTAATCATAATGGCATAGCTGCCGATCGATTTAAGATAGCTCATGTACTTGGGTTTCGTGGCGTAAAAATAGGAATAAGCATTCGATTTGACGGACTGCTTGTCAATTTTTAAGGAAGAATTTATTTACATTTGTTTCTTACAGAAATCTATGTCCCCTAAAATAAATCCATTATGATCAGAAGAGTGCTTAGCTTGTGTTTGACGGTTGTTTCAATCGTTTTTTATGCTTCCGAAGGTTTTGGGCAGCAAAAATCAAAAGCGGGTGACGGGCATCTAAGAACAAGTCCTAAATTGGTAGTGGGCATTGTTGTCGATCAGATGCGCTACGATTACATCACCCGGTTTTATCACCGGTTCGGCGATGATGGTTTTAAACGGTTGGTCGACGAGGGATTCAATTGTAAGAACAACCATTTCAATTACGCACCGACCACTACGGGCCCTGGGCATGCTTCGGTGTATACGGCCACAACGCCTGCCACCCATGGGATTATCGGCAACAATTGGTACGAAAAGACCACCGGCGAAGATGTATATTGTGCCGGCGATGACAGTTACGAATCGGTGGGTACCGAATCCGATGCCGGTAAAATGTCGCCGCATCGTTTGACTGTGACCACTATCACCGATCAACTGCGTTTGGCTACCCAAATGCGCGGCAAGACCATAGCCATCGCCATTAAGGATAGGGGCGCGGTACTCCCGGGCGGTCATACCGCCAACGCGGCCTATTGGTTTCACGGTGGTGACGAAGGCAAATTTATTACCAGCTCCTTTTACATGTCCAAACTGCCCAAATGGGCCGATGATTTTAACGCCTCGAAAGCGGCCGAGAACTATAAAAAACCATGGACTACCTTAAGACCCATAGATTCTTATCTGGAAAGCGGCATCGATGATAACGTCTACGAAGGTCTGTTCGAAGGGGAGAACGCACCGGTCTTTCCGCACGATCTGCCTAAATTATGGGATGCCAATGGAAAATTTGGCTTGCTCAGCGCTACGCCATACGGCAATAGTTTGACCGCCGATTTCGCCGTTGCCGCATTGGAGGGGGAGAAGCTGGGCACCGATGATATTCCCGATTTTCTGGCCATCAGCTTTTCCAGTACCGATTACGTGGGACATAAATATGGAGTGAACTCAAAAGAGGTACAGGATGTTTATATGAGATTGGACGAAGACCTCGCTCGATTTTTCAAGGCGTTGGATAAAAAAGTAGGCCAAGGCGAATACACGGTTTTCCTTACCGCAGATCATGCAGGGATGGACAATGCCGCGTATCTGAAGGACTCGAAAATTCCCGCAGGAAATATAAAATGGAACGATAGCAAGCCGAAATTCGATGCGTTTTTAAAGTCCACTTTTGGAACGACGGATGTGGTCGAGGTCTTTTCGAACTATCAATTTTTCTTGGACCAAGACGTTGTAAAGAATCTTGAAATGTCGGTTAGGGAAGTACAAGAGACCATTGCCAACGAGGTGCTGACCTATGAAGGTGTGGAGCATGTCTACACTGCCGACCAAATGTGGCAGAACGAATACACTGATGGCATTCCCCATTTGATACAGAACGGGCATAACCAAAAGCGTTCCGGCGATGTGATCGTGGTCTTAAAACCCGACTACGTGTCGTATTCCAATACCGGTTCGACGCATGGTTCGCCGTATACCTATGATACCCATACCCCACTTTTGTTTTATGGGAAGGGTATCAAAATGGGAAGCACCGTCATGCGCACCGAAATTCCCGATATTGCCGCTACATTAGCAGTGCTACTGGGTATTGCGTTCCCAAGTGGAGCAACCGGGAAGCCTATTGTTGCCGTTTTAGGGCATCGGTAGGTAAGCCGTTGCAGTAGGCAGTTCTTCGAATTTTGCAATTCATCCCATATATAAATGAACAACAACCCCATTGGCATTTTCGATTCCGGCGTCGGGGGCACTTCAATATGGAAGGAAATCCAGAAACTGCTGCCCAATGAGGATACCATTTATTTAGCCGACAGTAAAAATGCGCCCTACGGTGAAAAATCTGCAGCGCAAATCCTTCAACTAAGTATCAAGAACACGGAGCTGTTGTTGGAAAACAGCTGTAAAATTATTGTCGTGGCCTGCAATACGGCCACCACCAATGCCATTGATTATCTACGTGAGAATTATCGGGTTCCGTTTATAGGTATCGAACCGGCCATTAAACCTGCTGCTCTACAATCAAAATCAAAGACGGTGGGAATCTTGGCCACTAAAGGCACGTTATCTAGCCGACTTTTTCATAGTACCGCTGAAATGCACGCCAAGGGCATAAAGATTATCGAGCGCGAGGGGGTAGGCCTTGTGCCTCTTATCGAACAGGGGAAAATCAACTCGAAAGAGACGCTGAATTTGTTAAAAACCTATCTCAAGCCCATGCTCGATGAAGATATCGATTATCTAGTCTTGGGCTGTACGCATTACCCGTATTTGGCACCCGTCTTAAAGGAACTGCTTCCGGTAAGCGTTCAGATCATCGATTCGGGGGAAGCCGTGGCAAGGCAGACCCAAGCGGTTTTGGAGAAAAACGAATTGATAAACCCTTCCCCACAACTGGGAAGGCATCAGTTTTATACCAACGTGGCGTCCGAGGTTTTAAAAGATTTCATCAAAGAAAATAAGGCTTCCTACTCCGTAAAACAGATAGACTTTTAGAGTAACGGGTTCTTATACCAAATTATGGGCCCGGGCCTTTTTGGATAGCTCCATAAGGTTCTTGACGTCCATCTTGCGCATGAGATTAAAACGATGGGTCTCGACGGTACGTTTGCTATTTTCCAGTTTTTCGGAAATTTGTTTGTTGGTCAGACCGGACAAAACGAGTTCCAAAATTTGAAGTTCCTTGTTGGTCAGGTCGAACGGGGTATTGGTCGGCACATTTTTTTTTAGGTTTTCGAAGGGGCGTTTGTTCGGCTTCAGAAGATTGTTCACCAATACGTTCGAAATATCTCCGCTATAATATTTTCCGCCTTCCTGTACCGTATGTATAGCCTTTATGAATTCGGATTTTCCGGTATCCTTGAGAAGATATCCTTTGGCACCTGCACTGACGGATTGTAGAATATACTCCTCCGAATCGTGCATGGATAGGATGATGCATTTTACGGGGGAATTTTGGGCATTTAATTTTTCGACGGCATCGATACCGTTCATTTCCGGCATACGGATATCGATAATAAGCAGGTCTGGCCTCTTTTCGTTCACCAGATCAATGGCTACATTTCCGTTGGAAGCTTCCCCGATCACCTCTAGATCTGATTCACTTTCCAACAAAGCACGGATACCGTCCCGCACCAAAGAATGATCATCCGCTAAAATAATTTTTGTGGTTTGGTTCAAAACATCCGTATTTATACGGACAAATATACTTGAAATTCGGGAAGATTTATCCGTATCAATACTAGTACGTTAAAAATCAGACTTTTGATAGGTCTATATTGCCAACCTGTAGGGTCTTTTTTGATTTTGTAGGCTTTAGTCAGAAAATTTTCCCAGACCTGCGTTCCTGCCTGCAGTTGCGGAAACCTTGTAGGTCAAATTGAAAAGAACCACCACCAACAAAAAAGATGGTGAAGACGGTTCCTATCGAAGCATTATATCGGCAGTTCAATTCCCTTTTGCGGAATCAAAAAATTTGGGTTTGAGGGTCAGTTGTGCCCAAGCCCAATTCTGGTTGCTGGCTGCGGCATCTTCGGTGACTCCTTTCAGCTCGTACATACCTCCACTGGCAAAAAGCTGAGAATAGCCTATGGCCAATCCATAGCCGTTGAACGCTTTTGAAAAAACCAGGTCAATTTCGGTTCCCAAAGATTTTTCGCCACTGGACAATTCCTGTTCCCCTCTGAAATTCAGCACTTTTGTCAACAGGCTCGATGTCTCGCCCAGCTTGAAATCTGCACTGGCATGGATATCAAAAAGTCCGATGGAATTTGCGTGGTTGCCCACATAGAAATAATCCATAAGGCCATTGAATTTGTGATTGGTACCGTAGAGTGGAAAGAAAGCTTCCGTTGTATCGGCGGTGTCCGTGTTGTTTCCACGTATCAGTTCCGTGCCGATGCCTAGTCCAATTTTATCAGTAGCCCTAAAGCTAACCTCCAGTCCCAATAAATAGGCACCGCTGATATCAATAGTATTCTGGCGTTCGCCGGTTTGCAAAAATGCGTTCAAAGCAGCTCCAAAAGCCCCTTTTTCGTATTGCAGATGGGTGCCGAGGGTCTGTAGGTTACTGACACCATCGGCGATTTGGGCATCGCCCTCACCGGTAAAGTTTTGAAAACCGTTGTTCAACAGTAAAAGGCTGCCCGAAAAACTGTCCCATTGCTGTTTGAGATATAGGTACTGCATCGTTTTATACGTAAAGAAACCTGTGGTGCCATACGCTGTTCCTTCAGACTGAAATCCGGACGGGTTGTCGAAATCTTGGCTGAACGCTAGGCCAATATCCACCATAAACTTTTCGCTTCTATATTTCAATAGACCGGCATCGTGGTTACGCCCCTGCTGCGCCCAGTCGAGACCTCCCATGATACGTTCGTCGTCATAGGAGATGGACTGCCGGCCCAATTTGGTAGACCATCCGCGCCCTAATTTCAAATTCGCCCACGCCTCGAAAACAGCAAAGGAGTTGTTCTCGTCATCGGGAAGTAGCTGCCGGTTCTCGCCCCAGACCATTACGTCTTGAAGGCTTACAAAAAATTCATAGGAATCAAATTTGTAACCCGTGTTCAGACGTATCCGTGTCGAAATGGCATAGCCGGCGTCTGCTGCATCGGGAATGATACTCCCGAAACCATGTCGGTATTCGGTTCTTGGTCGAAACTGTCCATCTAATGTGAACTGTGAATATATCGATGGTGCCGATAGGGCCAATAGAATTATAACAAGAAATATTTTTTTCATGTATGGATAGGTTCTTCAGTTAAGGATTATTTATCTGCCCCCGACATTACCAATTCACCCTTCATTTCGGCTTCTACCGCTTTTTCATCGGCGGTTGAGAATTTAATGGCCAATGAGGTCAAGGCACTGACCACAACGCATCCACCAATTATAAAATAGCCGTTGGAAACAGCGGATGCAGCAGCTGCCGATTGGGCCGCTTTCATGGCTTGTTCGCCCAAATTGGAGGTGGCGGCCAAAGCCGTGGTTTCGGCTAAGGCGGACTTTGATTTTAAGAACATAGCGGCCAAAAATGCTCCCACATTACCTCCCGCGCCTACAATTCCGGAAATAGAGCCAATAGCCTTTTTGTTGATAAAGGGTACTACAGAAAATGTGGCACCTTCGGCCATTTGAACCGTTAGGCTAAAACCGATCAAGAACAGCATTCCAATGGCCAAGCTAGTGGTCATCGAAAAGATGGAAAGCATAAAACCTTCAGCGGCCAATATGACGGTCAGAAAAAGAACCCTTCCGCGAAGTCCCTTCAACTTACCGAAGCGATCTCCGAAAAAACCGCCCAAGGTGCGGGCAAAAATGTTAATCAAAGCGAACGAAAGCACCAGGTTTCCGGCAGAACTACGGGTAAGGCCGAACGTGTTCTGCAAATAATCGTCCATGGTACCGTATACGGTCAGTTCCATCCCAAAACAGGCGGCGTAAACGATGAACAGGATCCATACCCGATAGTCTTTCAGTACGCTTAAGAAACTTTCCTCGTCTTTTTTGAAGTTGGGCATTTTACCTTCGCTTTTCAGTTGGGCAAAATTACCTTCCGGGGTATCCTGGGTGAAAAAGTAGTAGACAAGGCCCATAAGCATGGTAATTATACCCGCGATGACCATGGAATACCGCCAAGCGATCTCGTCCGCCACCCCGAAACTTACCACGGCCGCAGCAATCAAGGGCATGCCCAACCGGTTGGCACCCCCGCCGAGGTTTCCCCATCCTGCGGAGGTCGCGTTGGCCGTGCCCACTATGTTGGACGCAAACATGATGGAAGTATGGAATTGGGTGATAACAAAAGATGCACCAATAAACCCGATGAATAGGCGGCATATCAGAAACTGCATGGGAGTCTGAACAAAACCGATCAAGATTACCGGAATCGCCCCCAAAATCAATAAATAGGTATAGCATAAACGCGGACCGTATTTGTCACAGAGTTTTCCGATCAATAAACGGGCGAACACGGTACCCGTAACCGCTAAAATAATGGAGTTCCATTTTTGGTCGGGTGTTAGACCTAAATCCTTGACCACATCAGGCATAAAGGGAACGATGCCGAACCATGCAAAGAAGCAGATAAAGAAGGCTATCGACGTAATCCAAAAGGTACGTATGGGCATACTTTTAAGGTCGGTGAGTTTCAGTGTAGTCGATTTTTTCGATTTTGTTTTCATAAAAGGGATGTTTTAGGGTGTAACGATGTCCAAAATTAAGTATATAAATACGTATTAATACGTATTTATAGAATAAATATTGATTTTGTACGTATTTTTATGAGGATGATAATTATAGCTATAGAAAATCTTTGGATTGAAAAAAAATACCATCCACTTTGTGGAATATCCAATTGGGATTTCTTGGCTAGCTTTGGATAACGTCTACGGCGATATTAGCCTACCCCTCCCAAGGTTATTAATGGTTCATGACCCGATTTCAAATACGAATTCCATAGGTGGACAAATCAAAGGTCTCGTGTTGTTCCCGATTCATGGCTCGATTTCGAACCTGTCAATATAAGGTGGACTTTTTGATGATTCTGCAATTAAAATACGTAATTATTTCCATAAAATTACTAGATACATACGTATTAATACGTAATATTGTACTAGGTTTTAAAAATCTAAGTATATGCAAACTATCCTTGTAGTGGGAAACGGAATGGTCGGATACAAGTTCTGCGAAAAATTCGTAGCCCGCCCTGAAAGCCGGAATTATAAATTGGTCGTTTTCGGCGAGGAGCCCCGGGCCGCGTACGACCGTGTTCACCTTAGTGCGTATTTTGAAAATAGGGATGCCAAAGCCCTGGAGCTAGCGCCCCTGAACTGGTACTCCGATAACGGTATCGATCTGGTCGTGAGCGAACGTGTGACCGATATCCACCGTACCAAGAAAACGGTCACGACGGCCAGTGAAAAGGAGTTTAGCTATGATTATCTGGTGTTGGCCACGGGATCGGCGCCCTTTGTACCGCCTATTCAAGGAGTCAAAAAGGAGGGGGTATTCGTATACAGAACCATCGAAGACCTAGAGAATATGATGGCCTATGCCGATAAAATTAAAACAACAAAACCGAATGCAAGGGCCGCCATTTTAGGTGGGGGACTCTTGGGCTTGGAAGCGGGTAAAGCGGTCATAGACATGGGACTGGAGCCCCATGTCGTAGAATTCGCGCCCAAACTAATGCCGCGGCAATTGGATGCAAGAAGTAGTAATGTGATGCAATTGACCTTGGAATCTATGGGCATCCATATCCATGCAAGCAAAGCCACCAACAAAATACTTGGAAACGGTGCCATCACCGGAATGGATTTTGGCGAGGACGATACCTTGGAGGTAGATATGTTAATTATTTCCGCCGGCATCCGACCGAGGGACGAACTGGGCAAAACCTGTAATTTGGAGATGGGCGTTCGCGGGGGAATCGTGGTCAACGATAAAATGCAGACTTCAGATCCCGATATCTACGCCATCGGCGAAGTGGCGCTTTATAAGCAAATGATTTACGGGCTCGTCGCCCCCGGTTATGAAATGGCCGAGGTAGCGGTCAATCAAATACTGAAAAAGAATGACGTGGTCATGCGTCCCGAAATCGACATGTCAACCAAACTCAAGCTCATCGGCGTTGATGTGGCCAGTTTTGGTATACCCTATATGCCGGCGGACAAGGGACTTTCTATTATTTACGAAAATAAGACCAAGGGCATTTATAAACGAATTAATGTAAGCCATGATGGAAAGACCCTATTGGGCGGCATAATGGTCGGCGACGCGGAAGATTACAGCATTTTGCACCAGATGTACCTGAACAATATGCCCTTGCCCGAAAATGCCGAGGAACTGATCGTAGGGTCCAGGGGCGCAGGGGGCTCCGCTTTTGGTAGTGCGATGGATCTGCCCGATACGGCCGTGGTCTGTTCTTGCGAAGCGGTCACGAAAAGGGCTGTCTGTTGCTCCGTTTTGGAGGATGGCAACGAGACCGTGAAAGCAGTTGCAAAGGCTACAAAGGCGACAACCGGTTGCGGGGGCTGCAAACCCATGGTCGCCGATCTAATCAAGGAAAGTTTAAAAACGCTGGGCAAGACGGTCAAGGAGCGTATCTGTGAACATTTCGACTTCTCCCGTCAAGAACTGTTCGACATCGTGAAACTGAAGGATATCCGGAATTTCGATGATCTATTGGATGATTTCGGTACGGGCCATGGCTGTGAGGTGTGCAAACCCGCCGTTGCGGCCATTTTTGCCAGCATCTATAACGAGACGGCCAACCGGCAGGATACGATTCAGGACACCAACGATCGTTACCTGGCGAATATACAGCGCAACGGTACCTATTCCGTCGTACCTAGGGTGGCGGGTGGCGAAATCACCCCGAAACAATTGATGGCCATGGGCCGGATAGCCCAGAAATACGACCTCTACACCAAAATAACCGGTGGCCAGCGTATCGATATGTTCGGTGCCAAGTTGCATGAGCTCCCCTTGATCTGGGAAGAACTCATCAACGAGGGTTTTGAAACCGGCCAGGCTTATGGAAAATCCTTACGGACCGTAAAAAGTTGTGTGGGGTCTACTTGGTGCAGATACGGCATGGATGAGAGCGTAAGCTTTGCGGTAGAAATAGAACATCGCTATAAAGGCATCCGTTCCCCGCATAAATTCAAGGGCGGTGTTTCCGGCTGTATACGGGAGTGTGCCGAGGCTCGGGGAAAAGATTTCGGGTTTATCGCCGTGGAAGGTGGGTGGAACGTTTACGTGGGCGGTAACGGTGGCGCCAACCCCAAGCATGCGGTATTGTTGGCCGAAAAAGTGGATAAAGTGGCGGCCCTAAAGTACGTTGACCGATTCCTTATGTTCTACATCAAAACCGCCCAACCCTTGCAGCGCACCGCCCCCTGGTTGGAAAAACTGGAAGGCGGCATTACC
>NZ_JBGTHY010000351.1:0-3894 GCF_041745955.1 Pricia sp. | reverse complement strand
TACAGGGTTTGGTGCAGAACAATACCGTTGACAAGCTCTGGGCATTCAATTTCCGTTTTGGTTGGTTGCAGCGTGCCAATACCGGACTTTTCGTCGTCTACAACCATAACCTACAAGATGGCGGCCCGTTGAACAATAGCTTTATCATAAAATATACCCGGATGATCGATTTGCTGAAATAGGAGGTTCCTTTTTCGCAAAATTCATGGAATTTCACGATGCCAAGGATAAAAAGAACTGAAATGAATAATGTTGAATTGCATTTAGTGTGATCCTACAATTCGTTCCAAAACCCCACAATTTGTCTCAAACCTCCAATTTTTTAACAATTTCTTAAAACTTGAACGATTTGTACGAGGTATTGAAACAAAACAGCGGGTCATATCAATGCCTAATTTATTTCCTTTGGTAACTGAGGATGTAATAGTATTCATGAGTGAATGCTGTACTATAGTCAAAACAACTTCAAAATGAGTTTAAACTAAATCAATATAAAGTGAAAAACAATGAAAAAACGACTCACTAAACTAAAGAAAAAAGCCTTGCTGTCCGTATTCTTATTGTGTATTTTCATGCAGCAAACGTATGCGCAGGAACAACTGACCGTCAGTGGCACCGTCAGTGATCAAGAGGGCGTTCCTTTACCGGGCGCCAGCGTGGTGGTCAACGGTACCCAAAGAGGCACCACAACTGATTTTGACGGAAACTTTCAGCTTGAGGGCGTACCACCGGACGGTATGTTGGCCATTAGTTACATCGGCTATGCCGAAAAAATTGTCGATGTGGAGAATAGAACCTCATTCGATGTCGTGCTTGAGGAAGACACGGCCCTTTTGGACGAAGTGGTCGTAATAGGCTACCAGAGCGTGAAGAAAAGTGATATCGTTGGCGCCGTTGATGTAGTGGATACCGAAGAAATGCTCAAAGCGCCCGCTAGCAATGTCGGCCAAATGTTGCAGGGAAGGGCGGCCGGAGTTACCATAACCTCGACCGGTACCCCCGGCGCATCATCGTCGGTAAAGATCAGGGGGCTGAACTCGTTTTCGGGTCAGGATTCTCCGCTGTACGTGGTGGACGGTATGCTGATCAACAGCCTTGGGGCGGATTTCAACCCCAATGATATCGAGTCGATACAGGTACTCAAAGATGCCGCCGCTACCGCCTTGTACGGTTCAAGGGGCATGAACGGCGTGGTGGTCGTTACCACTAAAAAAGGACAACCGGGACCTTTAAAAATCGATTATGATTTTTACTATGGTTTTCAGACCATCGCCAAAAAGCTGCCATTGACCAATGCGGCGCAGTTCATCGAGATCAACAATCTTGCCTATACCAACAATGGCGATCCCGTTCAAAACCTGAGGAGAGGGGTGGATACCGATTGGCAGGAAGCACTTTTTAAGACCGGCACGATCTCCGAACACAACCTGAACTTTTCGGGCGGTGCGGAGAATTCGAACTACTTCATCTCGCTGAACTACTATGATCAGGAAGGGGCGATAGTAGGCCCAGAGTTTGACAGGTACCAAATACGGGTCAACACCGAAACCAGGAAAGGGCCGTTTACTTTTGGCGAGAATATTGCGATGAGCCGGAGCAACCAGACAAGGGTCAACGGAAACCCGTTTATCGACGTCGTTTGGATGCTTCCTACCATACCGGTATATGATGACACCAATGAAAGCGGATACGGCTATGGTGACGACAATAACAGTACGTTTGCGACCAACCCTATCGGCCTGCAAGAGCATTACAGCAATACTTCGGTTACCAGTAAGGTTTTGGGTACCGTATATGCCGAATTGGATATTTTTCCTTTCCTGAAATATAAACTGAACCTCGGTCTGGACTATGCACAGATTCGGGAGAAATATTATCAAAGGGCCGGGGCCTTGCGACAGAACACACCGGGAGCGGCCTTTCTTGATGACCGCCATACGGAATTCTTCAATATTTTGGCGGAAAACACCCTAAACTATAATCAGGAATTTGGAAAGCACAGTATTTCGGCATTGGTCGGCTATACGACCCAAAAGGACAATTTTACCTTTAACTTGGCCCATACGGAAGGCTTGAACGGGGAGTTTTGGGTACAGGATAACGGAACTTCAAGCCCACTGACAGCGGGAAGGGAGGAAGTTGCCGGGTTGAGATCCATATTGGGCAGCGTCAATTACTCCTTTGATGACCGATATACTTTGTTGCTCAATTTTAGAAGGGACGGCTCCTCAAGGTTCGGTGAGAATAATCAGTACGCCAACTTCCCATCGGTATCGGCCTCTTGGCGGATTTCGGAGGAAAGTTTTATGGAGGACAGCAATATCTTTAGCAACCTCAAACTAAGGGGGAGTTACGGAGAAGTAGGTAACCAGGCCATCGGTAATTATGCCACCCAGAGTGCACTTAGGTATAACCAGAATTATGTCTTGAACAATCAGGTAGTTTCCGGGGCTACGAATCTTCAATTGGTCAATCCAAATTTAAGATGGGAGAGCAAAACGACCACCAATTTCGGTTTGGACGCAGGCTTTTTGAACAACACCCTGAACCTGACCGCGGATTACTACGTAGCCAATGTCAAAGATCTTCTTTTGGCGGTTCCCATTCCGCTTTCCTCGGGAAATACCGGTGAAAATCCCTTGGCCAATGTCGGGCAGGTACAGAACCGGGGCCTGGAATTAAGTTTGAGCTACAGGAATTCCATTAACGACTTTAATTATGGCATATCTGCCAATGGTACTTTCCTTAAAAACGAGGTAAAGGCCTTGGTGGAAGAGGCGGGCAACCTGCCCATTTTCGGTCAGGGTCAGATTTTGCGTACTGCAGTAGGCGAGCCAGTAGCGGCTTTCTATGTTTTGGAAACGGCCGGAATTTTTCAGGACCAGGCCGAAATCGATGCCTGGGGCGTACAGCCCGATGCCAGCCCCGGCGACGTAAAATACGTCGATAATGACGGAAGCGGGGATATCAACTTTGACGACCGCTATGTAGCGGGCAAGGCCTTGCCCGATTTTGAGTATGGTCTTAACCTAAATGTCTCGTACAAGGGCTTCGATGCGACTGCCTTCTTTGCCGGTGTTGCGGGAAACAGTATCTTTAATGAACAAAAATGGTGGTCCCAAAGATATGACGACAACGCCAACTATTTGGTCGATGATGTATACTGGACCGGGCCGGGTACTTCAAACGTAATTCCGAAACCGATCCATGCAGATGATACGCAGAACCCGGTACAGGCCTCCGACCGATACGTAGAAAAGGGCGATTACTTTCGGTTAAAGAACTTACAGATAGGCTATGCCCTTCCGGAAGATGTCATCGGTAAAATAGGACTTGCCAAGCTTCGCTTGTACCTAACCGGCCAGAATTTATTTACCATTACCGATTATACCGGGTATGATCCCGAAGTAGTGGGAGCCAACGGCAACGGTGATTTCTTGAACCGGGGATTTGACAACGGAAATTTCCCGTCGTTGAGATCGGGGATAATGGGAATTCAAATAGGGTTTTAAATCGAGGTTAAACATAAACGATATACCAATGAAAAAGATAGGAATAATAATAGTATTGATAGTGTTCTTAGGGACGACCCTATCCTGCGAAAAGGAGCTGCTGGATCAGGTGAACCCGAATGCGCCTACACCCGAAACGTTCTGGAAAACGGAACAGGATGCTATTCAAGGTATAAATGCGGTGTATGCAGGTACGCAGAATCGCGAACTCAGCTTGTGGGAAATATTTGATTACGATATGCGATCCGATGAAGGGTATAGCCAAAGTCCATGGACCGATCTGGGCAATGTGGGCCGGTTCGTAAACAATAATTATGATTTCCCTTGGCTCTTGGAAGTATGGCGCGAACTGTACCGGACCATCTACAAGGCGAACCAAGTA
>NZ_JBGTHY010000350.1:0-2580 GCF_041745955.1 Pricia sp. | reverse complement strand
CCCCTTTTGAGAAAAGTTGAAACGTGAAAAAACCGGTGACGATGCCCGGCACTGCCAATGGCAAATAGATTATAAAGGATAGAAATTTTTGCTCCAAGCGTTTTCGGAATTTAAGGGTCGCCCATAAGGCTCCACCTACGGAGACGACCACGGCGACCAAGGCAATCAAAAAACTGTATAAAAAAGATCGGAAAAATTCGCCCGAAGCCAATACCGATGTCCAAAATTCAGTGGTAAAACCCTTGTTGGCCACCCCGATAACGCCAAAACTATACAACAGCGCATATATAAACGCGGCCGCAAACGGCACTACGCCTATGGCGATGAATAGGATGATTTCAAATTTTGGTCTTTTATTTTTCAATGACTTTTTTTCTAAAATCCTCGTAGAGGCGGATCATATATTCGGGTGCCGGTTCGGCGATAGCGTTGTCTTCCAGTTCTTTCATTTCAGGACCGAACTGGCGTTTGGCCACTTTATTGAATTTTTGTTGCCAGTCTACGGGCAGGCTTTCCATATCCAATACGGTATTCGAGTTCATTCCGTTTACATCGGCCTTTTTCAGTTGGGCTTCGGGGGAAAGCAAAAAATCAATGACCTGCATAGCACCTGCCTTTTGGGGAGCATTATACAGCACCCCAAGATAATTTGAGTTCTTGATCGTACCATTATCCCAAGCATAGCCACGCGTGGATTTAGGATAAAGCCCGTTCAGTACTTTTTCTTCGATACCGCCCTCGCTAAAGCCGTAGATCAATAGAAGTTCGCCATTGGCGTAGAGTTGTCCCATTTTGGACTGTTCTTTGGGGAAGGTACGGCCTTCCTTCCAAAAGTACTTCTTGTGGGCGTTGACATATTCCCATAGTTTTTTCGAAAGAAGGTTGTATTTTTCTTCGTTGAAGGCACCGTCGAGACTATTGGGACCTCCGCCAAATTCGGCCATAAAACTTTTGAGAAGTGTCATGCCCGTAAAATCGTTGGAAATGGTAAAGGTGCCGGGATACCGTTCGAGATATTCTGTCAATTGTGAAAGGTTCTTCGGGGGATCTACCACCTTGGCTGAATCGTATACGATAGCGAACTGATTGATGCTCCATGGGGCTTCCATGCCCTTGACCGGTTGTTGAAAATCTGTGTTGATGAACGGATCGTTCATATTGATATGCTCGGCGTTCGGCAGTTGATTTACGAACGGACCCCAGAGGCCATTAACCTTTCGGAGCTGGAAAAAAGTTTCCCCGTTGATCCAAACCATATCTACCTGTCCCTTTTCGATATCGGCCTGCTTTTCGCCCATGACCAATTGAACGATTTCGGGGCCTTGGCCACCGCTGATTTTTAGGTCGATGTTATATTTCTTCTTGACGGACGGTACCACGTAGTTGTTGATGTAGTTGTTGATTGCGGGACTGCCCTGCCACATCATGAAGTTGACGGTGCACCCTTTGGCCTTTTGGGCAATTTCATGCCATGAGGCCGTTTTTAGCACTTCTTCATCGGCTTTAGGCTTTTCCGCGCAGGATACAACGAGCAGGATGGATACTATTATAAACGGTATTTTTTTATGTTTTAGCATTTGGTTTTTAACATTTTGAGCTTAATCCTTCTCCCACCATCCTTTGCTATTGATATCATCACCGCCCATCCGTTCGACGGCTTCGGCGTAATTGGCACTATTGGTCGCCTGTTCGGATTCCGGATAAAAATACCGAACGGGATATCTGTCGTCATTCAAATTGTCAGGGCCGGGTTTTAGATTGGGTATGCCGGTTCTACGGATGTTGAACCAGGCCTCATGTCCGTTGGAAATCAGGCTTAGCCATTTTTGTGTCAGGATTTTATTGAGGTTGTCCGCGCCGTTGAGGGCTATGGCGCCCCTTGTAAAATAATCGGCAGGCAGTTCTACCCCGTAGTAGGCAAAACTAGCGGCGATTCCATTTTGGTAGAAGGTTTCGACATCTCCAGTGATATAGCCCCTTTCCACGGCTTCCGCCAATGCGAACTGTACTTCGGAATATTGCATGAACTGGGCATCCACACCATCAGGAACCTCCCTGAAAATAGTCCCGAAAGGAGAAATGTCATCCAAATTAATATTGGCAGCCGATATGGTTTCCCGGTCTTGTCCGTTTAATAAGCCTTTATAGTCTGGATCGCCCTCTAGTACGCTTACTTCGGTCGGTTTGTACAACACGGTCACTCGCGGATCGTTCCAAAGGCTTAGAACGGAATCGGCGGTTCGGGTCATGCGATGCTCCAAATAAAGGCCCAGAGAGGAATTGACTAAGGGATATTGATTGGGGGCGGAACTCAAATAAGGCACAATGGCGTTTTGATCATTACTTTCCATCAGCTTTCCCGACGTGGCCAAGGCCTGCAATTCGGAAAAATCGGTCAGCCTTTTGCTGATACGTAACAGGTAGCGCAATCGTAACGAATTGGAAAAGCGCACCCATTTGTCGAGATCTCCGCCGAACATGACATCACCTTGAATAGACGTGTTGGTGTTTTCTAAGGTAGTCGCCGATCGCTCCAAAACGGCAAGAATACCAGTTTCCGGGTCGGTGTAGATGCTTTCC
>NZ_JBGTHY010000349.1:0-26466 GCF_041745955.1 Pricia sp. | reverse complement strand
CCAGACAGTATTATGATCTGTCCATACAATGCGCAGCTCAAAACCAAATGACCTACGTAGAAGCCATTGCCAACGAAAATGCAGCGCTGTTGTGCCAAGAGCGGCAACTTGTTCAAGATACCCAAAACTACGTAAAGAAGTCATGGGAGGCCTACAAAAAATGGGGAGCGACTATAAAATGTAATCAGCTTGAAAGCACCTATCCTGGGTTGCTGGGTAAAAAAACCGATAAAACTGCCCTTTTAAAAACCGGTGCGACCTACGAGACCTACTTTTCAAGTAACACGGCACTCGATCTGGCCAGTTTGTTAAAGGCATCGCAAAGCATTGCCAGCCAGGTCAAATATAAAGACCTGCTTAAAACACTTATGCATATAATCATAGAAAATGCAGGGGCCGAAAAAGGAAACTTCCTACGCTTTAAAAAAGACCGGTTATATATTGAAGTCCAAGGCAATTCTGGAAATAAGGGCATCAAAATACTCCCGTCCATTCCGATGAACGAATCTGACCTGGTCCCTCGATCATTTATAAACTACTGCTGGCGTTCTCAAGAAAGTGTGGTATTGGACGATGCACAAAAAGAAAGCCGATTTAATGACGACCCATATATTAAGAAGCATAAAACGGTATCTATAATGTGCCTTCCCATCACGGCCTTGGGCAAAATCAATGGCCTACTTTATCTTGAGAACAGTATGCTTAAGGGGGTGTTCGATAAAAATCGAATCAGCCTGTTACAAATGCTATCCGGTCAGATCGGCATCTCGATCGAAAATGCCTTGCTCTACGAAAACCTGGAGGAAAAGGTTGCGGAGAGGACCAAAGAGATCGAAAAAACCCTCACGGAATTAAAAACGACACAAGCCCAACTCATACAGTCTGAAAAAATGGCATCACTTGGCGAGCTTACCGCCGGCATTGCACACGAAATCCAAAATCCGTTAAATTTTGTCAATAATTTTAGTGAAGTAAGTGGCGAGCTGCTCGACGAAATGGAACAAGAAATTGCCCAAGGTAATTATGCCGATGCGAAAGGCATTGCCCGCGACGTAAGACAAAACCTTGAAAAGATAAACCTCCACGGCAAGAGGGCCGATGCCATCATCAAAGGAATGCTGCAACACAGTCGTACCAACAGCAACATTAAAGAACCCACCGATATTAATGCGATTGCGGACGAGTATCTGCGTTTGGCCTACCATGGATTACGGGCCAAAAACAAATCGTTCAATGCAACGATGGAAACCGATTTTGACGAATCTATCGGTAAAATCAATATGGTTCCACAAGATATCGGGCGGGTACTCTTAAATCTGATTACCAATGCTTTTCATGCCGTACAGGAAAAAAGAGAAGCAACCATAGGAGATACTGGAAGTAATTATCAACCAAGCGTTCGGGTAGCTACAAAAAGAATCGAAGATCATATTGAAATTTCCGTTCACGATAATGGCAATGGCGTGCCGGAAAAGGTAAGAGGCAAAATATTTCAACCCTTTTTTACCACCAAACCATCAGGGAAAGGCACGGGACTTGGGCTATCGCTCAGTTATGAAATTATTCAGACCCACGGCGGCGAACTGGGCCTTGAAACACAAGAAGGGGAAGGCGCTACATTTACCATTAGGCTGCCGGCGATATAAACGATTTTTTAAGTATTAGGGATGCAGTTGACCAACAGAAACTCTATCAAGCCAAATAGCACATGAAAATACTAGTAGTAGACGACGAACGGGACGTAAAAATTCTTTTCCAACAACAGTTCCGAAAAGAAATCAGAAACGGGGAATTGCAGTTCGCATTCGCTTATTCGGGAGAGGAGGCCGTGAGAATCACAGAAGTTATGGCCCAAGAGGAATTATTCATTTTGTCGGATATCAATATGCCCGGAATGAATGGTCTTGAACTGTTGAAAACCATAAAGAAAAAATTTGTGAAACCTTCGCCGGTCATGATGATTATCAGCGCCTATGGGGACGAAGAAAACCGGAACAGGGCCAAAAACTTGGGCGCCGACGACTTTTTGACCAAACCGGTGGATTTTACGCTTTTAAAAACCAAACTAAAAGAATTGACATGATGGCTAAAATACTGGTCGTTGACGACGAGGCCGATCTCGAAGTCCTTATAAAACAGAAATTCCGAAAAAAAATCCGGGAAAAGGAATACGAGTTCCTTTTTGCGGAAAACGGACGGGTTGCGCTCGAAAAATTGATAGCGGCCCCCGATGTGGACATCGTATTGAGCGATATCAACATGCCTGAAATGGACGGTCTTAGCCTGCTTTCCGAACTGCATAAAACGAGTCCATTGATAAAATCGGTCATTGTATCGGCCTATGGCGATATGGAAAATATTCGTACGGCGATGAACCGGGGGGCGTTCGATTTCATTACTAAACCCATCAATTTCGAAGACCTTATTATAACGGTCGAAAAAACCCTTAGACATGTCGAGGAAATAAAAAAAACCTTGCAGGCCATTAAAGAAAACAACATTTTAAAAATGTACGTAGACGAAAATGTGCTCAATTTTATGGGCAGTAGGGAATATGAATCGGCCATTATGGCCAACGAGACTATTGAAGGAACAGTAATGTTCGTAGATATTGTCGGCTTTACTAAAATCAGTGAAACCGCCCCACCGGATACCGTGGTGGCCATGATCAACACGTATTTCGATGTCATGGTCAAGGCCATTATCGGCCAAGAAGGCTTCGTCGATAAATTTATCGGCGATGCGATCATGGCGGTATTTAGGGGAGACTACCATTTAGATCGCGCCATCGATGCGGCTTTGGCGGTACGCCATCAAATCAATACGCTGCCCAATGTTGACGGCAAGGAAAAATTCAGGCCGAAAGTTTCCATCGGAATCAAGAGCGGAGAGATGATTTCCGGTAATATAGGTTCCGCCACTTTAAAACGCCTTGATTATACGGTCATCGGAGATACCGTAAACACCGCAGCACGATTACAGGATGCCGCCAAAGAAAATCAAATCGTGATTTGCGAAAGTTGTTATGAGAATGTCAAAGAGGCATTTCGCTGCGAAAGTTTGGGGAGTATTACCATGAAAAACAAAGCTCAACCCCTTATCGTATACACCGTGTTGGAATAACGTGGCGGGAATCGCTGGTATTTGGTGTTTAACCAAACACAGAAAAAACCTACTAAGTACAAATTTCAATGTATTCAGAACCTATAATTCATAAATCAGATGGCCGACCTAGAAAAACCGAAGGAAAAGACAACATCAAAAAAACCGATCAAACGATCCGTGAAAAATCCCCACGCCGAAGAATTGGTGGACCATTACTGGGGCAGTATCAACTACGTATTCGGACTCATAAAGGCCTCGGAACTGAAAGCCGGCCTTATTCTCTCCTTTTACGGCATTTTATTGAACCTGATATACCAACACCTCGGTACGTTCTTCCACACCGGTTCCGATCAGATACTTCTGCTCATACTATTGGGGTTGTGGCTGGTATGCACCGGAGTTTCCATCTATTTTAGCGTTCGTTGTTTTATGCCTAGGATAGAAGGCAAATATGACAAGAACATCTTCTTTTTTGGGGATGTCATTTCCAAATTCGGAAACATCCAAGAGTTCTCAAGGACCTTTTACACCATCAGTCTGAACGAAGAGGAACTGTTTCTTCAATTGGGACAACAGATTTTTATCATATCAAAAATTGCCGACTTTAAATTCAGGAACGTAAACCGATCTATTCGGTTTTTGGCCCTAGGACTTTTCCTTTTATTGGCCATAGCGGCCTACCACACCGTACTTATAATAACTTGATTTAATACATCCAAAACAATGAAAAATAACGCAACACATTGGTCAAAAGCTGAATTAAAAGTGTATATCCTATTGCTTTGTGCGAAGGCCGATTCCATAGCGGACCCGGAGGAGCTAAATCTTATCAGATGCAGAATTGCACCGGAAAACTTTGACCGTCTTTACAATGAAATTAGCCACGATGATGAAGACGAAAGCTTCACAAAAATCGAGAAAACGATTTCAAAACTTGACTATTCGCACATGGAGCTTGCCGAGCTGAAAAAGGAAATCCGGGTAGTGTTTTCCGCGGACGGGAAATTCCATATTACGGAATACAACCTCAGCCGGATATTGGACAATATCATTTATTGACGACCCTAAATGAAAAATTTTCCAAATGCTTTTGTGATTATTATCTCGGTAATTATACTGTCGTGGATTCTTACCTATTTGATTCCGCAAATTGCTCAGGAGGATTTACGTTTGCCCAGAGAAGCGTAATAAATCATAAATAATTAAAACAACTATTATGAAAAACAATCAAAACATCCAAAGCATCGGCAATCTATACAAAGCATTCGCAACAGGCGACATGCCAACAGTTCTAGGAAGTATGCATCCTAAAATTGAATGGAACGAAGCCGAAGGAAACAGATATGCAGACGGCAATCCATACATCGGTCCAGATGCTATTTTAAATGGTGTATTTGCGCGTCTTGGAGCTGATCACGAGTATTTTAAAGTTACGGATATTGAACTTCACGAAATGAGCAACAATAAGGTGTTGGCTACCTTACGATATGATGCGAAAAATAAAGAAACCGGCAAAGCTTACAATGCCCAAGCGGCTCATTTGTGGACTTTAAAAGATGGGAAAGTGACTGCATTTCAACAGTATGTGGATACCAAAAAGCTTGCGGATGCGGAGAAAAAATAAAATAATCACAAACCAGCTTTATAAATAGAAGTTGGCTTTTCTATTAAACCTGATACAAACATAATGAAAAGGCTTTCTATTCTAGTATTAGCAATCACAAGTGTTGTATTATCAACCTTAAGTTGCAAGAACAATACTGATTCAAAAGATGTTGACAACAATAAAAGCACATTAAATGCTAAAGCAAATGATTCCGAAGATTTAAAAAAAGAACTTGAGGATGCCTTTTCCAAAATGTTTGAAAATACAACGTTTACAAATGCAGTGGATTATTTTAAGACGGATGTTTCCGATGACTACTTTTCAATTGGTGCAGATGGCGTGGCACAAAGTAAGGAAGAGCTACTTGCAGACACCGATAGACTTAAGATGCTTGAAAAGGCGACCTTCAAATTCTACGATCAAAAGACAAGAATTTATGACAATGTTGGAATTCTTAAGGGAAGGTCTCAAGCATTCTTTGATGGAAAGTATGTTGCCGAATTTTTATACACTGCCATTTTTGTCAAAGAAAATGGAAAGTGGATGTACACAAGTTGGCAAGGAACGTGGTCTAAAGATACGCCTCCCCCAACCGTTCTAATGGAAAAGAATTAAACTACTATCGGCTAAAGACCGATGGGTTTGATATCGGCTTAAGGCGAGGGATTTTCCCCAAAATGATACATTAACGGAAGCCCAAGCAGTGGCAAATAAATAGTTTGGGGGGAGCAGTTATGGAATGACGGTTTCAGTCTTTTGGATGGCATGCCGAGTATAGGAAATAGGCCATAGCCATTTCAAAACTAGAACTCCCCGCTTTCAACCTCGCCCCGTTCCCCGTACTCCTTTTTATAGATTCGCACAACGATCAAGAAAAGACTAATGAGCAAAGGGCCGAAAATCAGCCCGATAAACCCGAACAGGGGAACACCGATAATAACACCGATCAGCGTAATTAACGGGTGTACATTATCCAACTTTTGAAGCACGTAGAGGCGGATCAGGTTATCTGTCGCGCCGACGACTACGAATCCGTAGATCAGAATGCCCCAGGCCTGAAAATCGTTTCCGTTGGACATACCCAGAATAAAGACAGGAATTATCCCGATCAAAGTACCGATAAAGGGAATCATGGAGCCCACCGCCACAATCACGAACCAGAAAAACGGATTGGGTACACCAAAAATAAAAAATCCTATCAAGGCCACGATACCCTGCGCAATGGCCACCAAGGGAATTCCCAAAGCGTTCGAACGCACCATACTCTGCACCTCATCGCCTATGACCTTTAGGTTTTTCTTGCTGATGGGAATATATTCGAACAAGGATTCGCGCAACTCTTTGCGGTTCGTCAGCATATAGAATAGCAAGAAATACATAATGGCAATCGAAATAAAGATATTAAAGGTACCCCCGGCAAAGCCCTGAAGATTATCGGTCAACCAAGAGGAAGCGCCCGAAGGGTCGATTTGCGATGAAAGATCGTAATCCACCATTTTTTCTATACGAAACACTTGCTCCTTAATGGCTTCGATAACGTTTTCCGATTTGTCGACGGCACTGCTCACCTTGTTGCCGAGCATAAGCACCAACCCACCGACCGGTACCAATATAAGCACAAAGGATATCAACATAATAAGGATGGCCGCCAGATTGGAATTCCATCCCTTTTTGACCAGTTTGGACATCCATTTTCTGAAAAGCACATAAATGGTAATGGCCCCCAAAATGCCAGATAGATAGGGCACCATTTCCCAAAAAATAAGCCCCCCTATCAAGACAACAAGAAGCAGGACAAAGAATTGGCGGATGATATTTTGATCGATTGATTTCATGTAGCTGGGGTTTTGGAATATTCAAACGCAATGCCTGTGACATTCCGTAAATAAATTTCCTATACCTATTTCTAATAGGTGAGCTAAATGTAATCGTAATTTCTTACTTTGGCAATACATTTCAATAGATCCTAGTAATGGTTTTCAAAACATTTTTCATATTGCTCGCGCTAACGCCCCTCTTGACCCTAAACGGTCAAGAAATCAAGGTAATGACCTACAACATCAAATACGACAATGTCAACGATACGGTCAACAATTGGAATGAGCGAAAGGAAAAACTGGTCGAGCTTATCGAACATTACGGTCCATCGTTTATCGGCATACAAGAAGCACTGCACCGACAGGTCACTTACATCGACAGTAGCCTTACTGATTTTTCGTATATCGGTGTCGGTCGTGATGATGGCAAAAAACAAGGGGAATACTCCGAAATCCACTATGATTCTACCCGATATAAAGTCCTTGAGCACAATACTTTTTGGCTTTCCGACACTCCCGATACACCATCCGTCGGTTGGGATGCCGCTTTAGAACGTATCTGCACCTATGGCCTTTTTGAAAACCTTGGGTCCGGTAAAAGGCTCTGGGTCTTCAACACCCACTTTGATCACAAGGGGGAAACGGCGAGGGAAAAATCCGCCCAACTTATCATCGACAAAATTAAGGAAATAAATACCGATGACCTACCTGTGGTATTGACGGGGGATTTCAACTTGGCTCCCGACGAAACCCCTATCCAAACCCTCAAAAATTATATGGAAGATGGTCAGCAAATCACTAAAGCCCTCTTTTACGGTCCGAGCGGCTCTTTTAACGGCTTTGATCTGGAAATGATTTTAGACCGCCGTATCGATTATATTTTTGTGAAAAATCTTGCCGTTGAAAATTACATGCATATCGACGACCGTTTGGAAAACCTCAAATATATCTCGGACCATTTGCCGGTTTTGATTACCGTATCGGAAAAGTAGCATAGATAAGTTAGTTTTCCGGAATTTTTATTCGGGATTTAATTCGATCAAACTTTGATGTACATACGTCTTTTGTCCCGTTTCCGTCTTAATATGCGCCCATTTTTTGGCAATTCCTAGAATGAATAAGGTATCGCCCTTCTTCGCCTCCCCTATTTTTTCACTTTGAACGGATGGAGATTGCCTCAAGTTTGCCCTTGTGGCCGAAACGGTAATTTTCGGGGATTCGAAGGAAGCGGTTTTTTGGTCTATCGAAGGTTTATCGTTGATACGGATAAAAGGTAACGGGTCGATAGCGCCTCGATATCCCTCATAAATTCCAAAATGTAGATGGGGGGTGGTCGTCCGCGCATTACCGGTATTACCGACTAGGCCAAGGGTATCACCGATTTGCACGCGATTGCCAGTTTTTACCAAAATGCTGTCCAAATGGGCATAATAGAGAGAATTTCCCAAAAGTCCGGATTTTACCCAGACCTGCTTACCGCCCAATCCCCTTTCGCCGGTCGAGCTTACCCTACCATCGGTTACCGCCACTACCGGTGTGCCCCTGTCTGCAAAAATATCGACTCCCTTATGGCTTCTTCGGCCACCCTCTCTGTCGGCACCCCAAAAACTTTGAATGGCCTCGTTGTTTTTACCCGTTACCGGGAACGCATAAGAAGGTGTGCTATATAATTCAAATTGAAAATGGTCGGTAGCACCTATTCCTGCCTGTACAATGACCTTATAGACCCCTGATTTTTCGATTACTTTTTCTAGATTTCGTTGTCCGTTTTCGTTTCGGGCGGTCAAATCATATTTCGGTAAAGAGTCGGATGTTTGTTCGTAAAGATCAACAAATACAGGAGACGATAAAGAATCCATTCGCACTTCGACGTGAAAAACCTCTCCCCTCTGCAATACTAAATTATAGGAATAGGCAATGGTATTTTTTTCAAAAAAAATGCCCTGTTCCACATAGGGCATTTCGATTTGAAGGCTATCGTTCATAGCTTCATTAAAAGCGTTTTCCCATGGGACAAATAAGGTGGAATCATTTTCGAACTGCCTCCCGTAGAGCTCCCTAGGAGTAGGCTGGATAATAATATCCGCCACCCTCCGGGCCTGCTTACATGCTGTGACCATTAAAACCAGCACCAGAATCAGGTGAATACTTTTTAAGGCGCTTGTTTGTGATGTTTTATCCATATAACACATCTTCTATATGCAAAAAGTCGGACTTGTGGAGTCCGACTTATACCAAAATACGGCATTATTTACTTTTTGAGAAATGAAATCAATATCTCGTTCAGTTCGTCGGCATGGGTAATGTTGAGCCCGTGCGGTGCGCCTTTGATAACTTCATACGTATTATCGGCAATACCTTTGGCCGCTTGATCTGCCGAGGTGACCTTCGGTACGGTTTCATCGGCGTCGCCGTGTACGATCAATGTAGGAACGGTTACATTCTTCAGCTCGGACCGGAAATCGGTGTCCATCCAGGCCAGTGCGGTCTGTATGGTAGCTCTTGGCGAGGCATGGGAAGCAATGATAAAATCATAGTCCAATTGGGCTTCGCTGACCTTGTCTTTGTTATCCTTATAATTATAGAAACCTTTTCCGAACTCCTTTAGAAATCCGACCCGGTCTTTTTGAAGGGCATCCTTGATTCCGTTCAAGGCTTCTTCAGGTACGCCATCGGGATTGTCGTCTTTCTTTTTGACCAAGGGGATGATAGAACTGATCAAGACGGCTTTGGCGATTTTGTCGGAGCCATAGTCCGTTAGATAGCGGACAACCTCCCCACCGCCCATGGAAAATCCGACGATAATGGCATCCTTTAAATCCAATCCATCGATTAGCGTACTGAGATCACTCGCCAAAGCGGAATAGTCATATTCGCCCCAAGGTTGTGACGAAATTCCGAATCCCCGTCGGTCGTAGGAAATGCAGCGGAAACCCTCATCGACGATTTTCCACACTTGTTGCTCCCACGATTTACGGCTCAATGGCCATCCGTGGATTAAAATGACCGGTTGCCCCGTTCCATAATCTTCATAGAAAATGTCTACAGGTTGTTTCGCTTTTTTATTTGTTATAAAAGGCATATTTTTAACATTTAGATGTTAGCTATTTGGCCTACCCAAAAAGCAAGCCTTGTTTTATTGGGAAAATATAGTTGAATACTGGTTTTTGCCTTAACACAAACAGAAAGAATATTGCCTGAAACGAAGATTAGGTTTCCCTTTTTGCCAGAATCGATACCTTTTGTTCAGAGCTTTTCCGTATATATATAAATTCTTCAGTCTCACGAAAACAAAAATCCACACCATGGAAAAACCATATATATCAATTGTCCTAAAGACTTTAAGCATGGTTTTCATGGCGGTCATCCTCATCTGCTGTTCCGGTAGTTCGGATGATAAAAATCAACAGCCAACCGACGACAATCCCACAGGTGAAATCGATTCTACCCAGACCGTTGACTCCACCAATAACTTCACCCCTACAATCTTTACCGTAATCGGCGATGTACCTTATAACGATAATCAAAGGGACGGACTAATTGCCATGATCGATGCCCATAACACCAAGGCGAATTCGGAATTCGTAGTACATGTCGGCGATATCAAGCCGGGAGGCGATGCCTGTGAAGAAACTATTTATGAAGATGTCAGCGGACTGTTGAAAGCGTTTAAGACTCCGACTTTTATGGTATTAGGGGACAATGAATACAATGACTGCGACAACCCTGTAAATGCATTGGCACTTTGGAACGAATACTTCTTACATTTCAACGAAAATTGGGAATTTTCACTTACGGTCGAATATCAAGAAGAGCGACCCGAGAACTTTGCCTGGGTGGGGAACGGCGTGCTTTTCTTAGGCTTGAACCTAGTAGGAAGCTCCGTTCACGACCAAGCGGAATGGGACAAGCGCCTGGCAGATGATGCGGATTGGCTGGAGAAACAATTTGAACTTCAAAATGAAGCTATGGAAACAGTCGTCGTTTTCGGCCATGCCAACATGACAGAAGTCGGGCCCGAAAAATTCACGGCGTTTACTGATCGGTTTAGGGCTTCGGCCAAAGTCTTCGGCAAACCTGTTCTCTACATGCAGGGCGACGGACATTTTTGGTTCCAGAACAGACCTTGGCCCGAGAAAAATATTTTACGTGTTCAAATCGAAGGCGGTGCCAATGCCGTTCAGGTTACGGTAGATCCTGATCTGGAAAATCCTTTTGCGTTTGATCGTGAGTTTTTGGACTGAATTTTTAACTTTTATATATCCCTAAAAATGAGTACCTTACTAAGGTGTAACGTCGTCTACTGACTTCCTAATAATCGATATGATGTGGTAGGCGGTAAATCAAATGCCATGGCTACAATAAAATCATTGAACAAGTGGGCGAATGCCCATACGTATTACCTGATTGATCTTCTCCGTGTTGCCCTCGGAATTTTTCTTTTCGTAAAAGGTGTCAATTTCATGTCGAACCTACAGGAAATGATGGAAGTCGCAAAGCCCTTCGAAAATATACCTGGTGGAATGGGTATTTTGCACTATGTGGCTCCGGCCCATTTCGTCGGAGGTTTTTTAATCGTTATCGGTCTACTGACACGATGGGCCGTTTTGGCACAATTGCCTATTCTGATCGGTGCAGTGTTGGTCAATTTTTTGGGGGAAATGAATACTACCAACCTTGTTTTAGCCTTTGTGGCGCTGTTGGTGTGCATTTTCTTCCTTTTTTATGGTTCTGGAAAGCATTCTACGGATTATTATTTGAAGATGCAGAAGTAGGACAGATTGAACTCAACTAACACTAACAAACCATCAAAAAGTTACCATGCCTCCAATTTGTGAGCGGCAATCTTGGTTCTCGACTGCATTGGTATCGGACCTATTTCATACAGACCTGTCCGGGCACCCATGGCACCGACTACGGCCGATAGGCAATACCACATTCTTAGATATAGGCGGAAAATTCCAAGCAACAAAAATCCAAATTCCTAAAATAAATTCCAAAATCCCGGTGTACGAGAAATCAGTCCTTGGCAATCAAATCTTATCCGTAACCCATAAATTTTGTACCTTAATCCAAAAAAGTGCACGTTGTAAAAATTCATACCGATACTGATAATACCTATCGCTTTAGTCTAGAGACTGAAAGTGGAAATAAACTGCTAAACAGCGTAACATTCTCCGATAAATTTGAAATGGACAAGGTTATAAGGAAGTTGGGAACTGCACCCATAGCCCGTAATTATTTTGAACGGAAGACCAATACCGAGGGTAAATTCCACTTCAGCCTAAAGGACGATGACGGGCGAATAATCGGTCATAGCGAACCTTACGATTCTGAGGCGGGTATGGAAAACGGGATTAAAAATTTGCAGGAAAAGATTCAATCGTTGCTATAGGTGCCAAACCCAAGTAGGTCTTTTCGAGTGCAGCAGGGAGCTTCAATACGCTGTCTGTCAACTGAGTATAGCCATTGGTTTATCTTGAGCGGAGTTGAAAGGCTCAACCGGACAATTCGACCCTACAACTGTTTCAAAACAGACAAAAACGCATCGTGCATCTCGCCCGTATAGTCCAAATGGGTGACGATACGTTGTTTGCCTTGCCCCATTCCTATAATATGAATGTCGTTCTTCTTTAACTTCTCCACGAATTCGTCCCCGCCCATATAATTCTCGTCAATTTCGAAAATGATGATGTTGGTCTCGATCGGCTCCACTTTTTTGATGTAGGATAACTTTTGAAGGACCTTCCCGATTTCTCGGGCTTTTTTATGGTCTTGGGCCAGTCTTTCGAGTTGGTTGTCCAACGCATAAATGCCTGCCGCCGCCAGATAGCCAGCTTGCCGCATGCCGCCGCCCAATACCTTTCGTATACGCAGTGCTTTATGGATCAATTCGTCACTCCCGACCAGCACTGAACCTACGGGACAGCCGAGTCCCTTGCTCAAACAGACACTGATGGTATCAAAAAGTTCGCCGTATTGTTTCGGACTTTCGTTTTTAGCGACCAAAGCGTTCCATAATCGGGCGCCGTCGAGGTGGTATGCTAGTCCGTGTTTTTTGCAAACGAGCTTGATGCGTTCGAGTTCTGCGAAATCCCAGCAGGCACCGCCACCTTTGTTTGTCGTGTTCTCAATACAGACCAAAGACGTCAGGGGACTGTGATAAAAGTCCGGCGGATTTATCGCCGCCTCGACCTGTTCCGCGGTCATCATGCCGCGGTGGCCATCAACGAGTTTACAGGATACACCACTGTTAAAGCTTACTCCCCCACCCTCATAGTTGTAGACATGCGCGTATGTATCACAGATCAATTGATCTCCGGGATCGGTGTGCAGCTTGATGGCCGTCTGGTTGGTCATCGTTCCACTGGGAAAGAACAGCGCGGCTTCCTTTCCGAACATTTCCGCCACTTTTTGCTCCAGGGCATTTACGGTCGGGTCGGCCTTAAAGACATCATCGCCCACCTCGGCGGACATCATGGCGTCGAGCATGCCGGGGGTGGGCTTGGTTACGGTATCGCTAATAAGGTTTATCTTCATGTCAAGTTCAAGTTCAGTGTCAAACGCAAATTCATTCAAAACAATCCATCCCAATTGGCGATCCATCCGGGATTTTAGAGGCTGGAATTACCTCAAACTGCTCCGGATGTTCGTAAAAGTCATTTATCCGTCGTCCCATTTCCGCCTTGATCGGATCGCTGGGCATTTTCAAACCGGTATCCAGCATTAGGCCCCTGATTTTTTGATGGGTGATGGCGTTTACCTGCGGATGGACATCCTCGCTGGCCGCTAAGTTCATTAAATGGAACAGTACCCGAAAATTAATGTTGTTTTGCACCTCGGTTAAATAGCTGTCCTTGGGCTGCTTTTTAATCGTATTATCGACCACGGCATCCAGAACTTCCCCCAGCCCTAGGTTATCGCTATCCAAGGCTTTTTGTTGGATTAAACGGGATGCCCTTTCGGGATGTATCAACAAGCCCAAGGTCATATCCGCGGAAGTTTCGGGGGCGGACAGGGCGTCGAAGGAAACTCCGGTTTTTCCTTTGAGGGACTCCCGTGTTCGCGGATATCCGAATGCCCTTGGCGGAAACAATGGCAATTTTTCCTTCGGAATGGCGATGGCCTGGGCATCCAAGGTTTTTAGGATGCTTTCCAAAGCCTGTTTTTGAATTTTCTTGTCCACCGTTTCGACTGTGGGCTGTCCGTCTCCCTTGACCGCGTAATTGTAATCCAATCCCCCGATTACTTTGGCGGTCGCCTCCGTCTGGTACCGATGGAAGAAATAAAGCGGCGCAAAAACATCCTCCAGAACGGAATTCGGTTCGCCCTTTCGGATATTATCAATAGAAAAATTCTGAATGGCGACATCCCTAATTTTCAACACATCCTCCAATTCGGCACTGGCCGATCGGCCGTTATCCCACAGATGGGCAAGGGCATGCGCCCCTCCTTCGGGACGAGCGTCTTGGTCGGTGATATAACGTAAGCCGTCTTTTTGGGCCTGGCTCAAAATGGCATTTAACGCTTCTTTCTCTTCGGTTTCCTTCGGAAAATCGGTGTAGGAGTACGCGACCGTTACCTTGTCCCACGGCCCGATTCCGGTAGCATAGGCCTCCGAAAAGTCGATTTTTCCGTTTTTCAACGTAAACTGTGGATGGGGATAATCCATCACCGAGGCCCTGCCGTTGGTACTGGCGGCAAAATTATGGGCAAAGCCCAAGGTATGGCCGATTTCATGTGCGGAAAGCTGGCGGATACGGGCCAAGGCGAGTTCCAACATCGGTCCGTAATTATCGTCCCGCTCCGCGAAAGGCTTGTCCATCAAGGCCTGGGCGATCAGAAAATCCTGCCGTATACGCAGGCTTCCCAAACTGACGTGGCCCTTGATGATTTCCCCGGTTCTCGGGTCCGTGACACTGCTGCCGTAGCTCCAGCCCCGGGTGTAGCGGTGTACCCATTGAATGACGTTGTAGCGCACATCCATCGGATCGGCGTCGTCTGGCAGCATTTTTAACTGGAAGGCATCTTTATAGCCAATGGCTTCAAAAGCTTGGTTCCACCATCGGCCACCTTCCAAAAGGGCGGTCCGCACGGGTTCCGGCGTACCGTTATCCAAATAATAAATAATAGGTTCGACAGCTTCGCTTGTTTCCGCAGTCGGGTCTTTTTTCTCCAGGCGATGGCGGGTAATAAAGCGTTTTACGAGCGGCTCTTGCACCGGGGTGGCATAATCGTAGTATGAAAAAGGATAGGATCCACATCTCGGGTCGAATTCCCGCTTTTTGTAATCATCGTCCGGCAGTTCGACGAAGGAATGATGCTGGGTTACCGTCACCAAATCGGGATTCGGCGCAACCGAACGTATCCAATCGCCTTCGGCATCCCCTTTGAACGTTAGGGTAACATCGAACTCGATATTTTTCGGGAAGCCTTTCGTACGATCCATCGTCATGGCACTTCTCTCCTTGTCCAAAGCATAAGTACCTTGCTCGGCCTTCTTCAAACGTTGGGCCACCCCGTGTACATCCTGCATCAGGAAATCGCTAATGTCGATGATATATTTTCCATCCTTCTCCTCCTCGATCTTAAATCCGAACAAAACGGATTTCGCAAAGGCCTGTTCGATGGATTTCCGTTCCAATGCATTATCCGTCAAAGCCCTGAACCTTAAATTGGGCTGCACCAAAAGCAATTTGTTGCCCGCCTTTTTAAAGTAGACCACTTGTTCGTTGCCCAACTGGCCACGATCCAGCCCGATATCATTACTACCGATACCGCTGCTGAGGGAATAGACATACAGAAATTCCTTCTCCAGTTCATCGACTTCCAAATAGATTTTATCCGTTTGGACCTCGTACTGGAAATCAAAAAATCCGGGGAACTTTTGAAAATCCTTGCTTTTTTCGGTAACCTGTCCCGTTATGACGGTCGAACAAAAAAGCAGCAAAAATGGCCATAGTCGATAATGTTTCATCCCTTGGTATTTTACGCATTAGTTGGAAGGCACTAAATTTAAACCATTCCATCCGCAAGAAAAAGTTCTATTTCCTAAAAAATATTGGCTGATTTTTAATGATACCTATAAAATCACCTCTAAATATTATGGCATTCTCCTTTAGAAATCCATTGTAAACTAGTACCTTAAAAGAAATTTATTAGCTTATGGCCACCGCTGAAAACCAATTGTTCTCTTCCTATCAAAGAAATCCCCTATTATTTGATGAAATATTTGATAGCGATGGTAAGATTATGCCCGTTTACTCAGTACTTTTCGATCTGTACGGAGAACATTCCATCAAAGATTACGTCAAACTGAACGATAAGGCCAAGGCATCGTTTTTTAATCAAGGCATTACCTTTCAGGTGTACGATAAAAAAGAGACCAGGGAAAAAATATTCCCTTTCGATCTTTTTCCGCGAATCATCGACCCCAAGGAATGGGATATTATCGAAAGTGGCGCGATACAGCGCAGCAGGGCCCTCAATTTGTTTTTATGGGATGTCTATCACGACAAAAAAATAATCAAACAGGGTATCGTGCCGATGGACCTGATTAGTTCTTCCGCAAATTATTTGGATCAAATGGTGGGCATCGACCCTCCGGGTGGTATCTATAATCATATTTCGGGCACCGATGTCATCAAGCATAACGACGGACAATATTATGTTCTGGAGGATAATATTCGCTGCCCTTCAGGTGTCAGCTATGTCATCTGTAACCGTACGGCTTTAAAACGGGCGCTCTTTGGTGTCTTTAACCGCTACAAGACCCACACCGTTACCAATTATGCCGAGAACCTTCTTGATCTGCTGGAAACCGTAAAGCCCAAAGGCGTCGACGTACCTAACGTTGTGGTCATTACTCCCGGCATGTTCAATTCAGCCTTCTATGAACACTCCTATCTCGCCAAAACCATGGGCGTGGAGCTGGTGGAAGGCCGCGACCTGTTCGTAGAAAATGATTTTGTGTATATGAAAACCATCCGCGGGCCCGAAAAAGTCGATGTCATCTATCGTAGGATAGACGATGCCTTTATCGATCCCTTGGAATTCAAACCGGATTCTTCTCTGGGTGTACCGGGACTCTTCGCCGCCTACAAAAAAGGAAACGTCACCTTGGCCAATGCCCCCGGAACAGGTGTCGCCGACGATAAGGCCGTATACACCTACATGCCGGAAATCATCAAGTATTATTTAGATGAGGAGCCCATCCTTAATAATGTACACACCTACCATTGTAGCCGCCCCGATGAGCTAAAGTATGTTTTGGAACATGTGCACGAACTGGTCATCAAACCGGTGGACGAGGCCGGGGGATACGGTATATCCATAGGAAATAAGTTGACCAAGGAAGAAATCGAAACGGTAAAAAAACAGGTAAAGGAAAATCCCAGAAAATATGTGGCCCAACCCATATTGTCCCTTTCCGTGCATCCGACCTATATCGACGAAACCGAATCTTTCGAGCAACGACACGTCGATCTAAGGACCTTCACCGTCTTGGGCAAGGACCGGGAATTCGTGCTCAAAGGGGGATTGACCCGTGTCGCCCTTAAAAAAGGAAATCTAATCGTCAATTCGTCGCAAGGTGGGGGATCTAAAGATACTTGGGTTTTGAAGGAGTAGTCAGTAGGCAATATGCAAAAATTATCTTTTTCTAAAGTCCTAAACTAATTAACCTACCCGTCAGGAGGCCCATAAATTTTTTTGAACTTGAACTTAAAGAACCAATATGCTATCAAGAGTTGCCAATAACCTTTTCTGGATGGGGCGTTATATCGAACGTTCAGAACATATAGCCCGGTATTTGAACGTGAACTATTTTTCATCGCTCGACGCGCCCAACCAATTATCGCAGTCCCGACAGTTCGTATTGCGGTCCATGCTTTTTATGGTCGGGGATCCCGAAGACGACGAATCCGTTCAATTGGACGAAGAAAAGGTGCTGTATACGATCGGTTTGGATCCGGACTTCCCCTTTTCCATTATCAACAATGTAAAATATGCCCGGGAAAATGCCAATAGTGCCCGTGACCTTATCTCTACCGAACTCTACGAAGCCATCAATAAATTCTATCATTTCGTATTGAATTATGATGCGGATAGTTTTGTTAAAAGCGGATTGCACGATTTTACTGTGAACGTTGCCGAAATGACCGCTATTTTACGCGGCAAGATGCGGGGTACCTTATTGCACGATGATATTTATTCCATTATCATGATGGGCGTCAACATCGAAAGGGCCACCCAGATTATTCGCATGATCAATGCCAAACACCACGACGCGGAGAAATCAAGGGGCAGTTACGGCGATACCTTCGGCAATAGCTTTGAATGGACGACTTTATTGAAATGTGCGGAATCGTACGATATGATGCGGCGTTTTTATAAAAAGACCCCGACCAGCATTTCTACATTGGAGTTTTTGATTCTCAATCCCAATTGTCCCCGTTCGGTCATGAACAGCCTCAATCAGGTATACGATCATATTAAAGTCTTAGATCCCAGCAAGAACTACAACAAAACGTCCACGGCCTTTTTGGTGGGCAGGGTACGGTCTGAATACGCGTATAAGTACATTCAGGAAATCGAGGAAGATATTCAATCCTTTATCGAAAATATTCTGGAAAACCTTTCGGAAATAGGCCAGAAAATGGAAAAGGAATTTTTTAAGTATTGAGCCGTCGGGTTGGCGTCAAAAGTAGTAAGTTTGCCTTATCTATTAGAGAACCATGTCCCTAGAATATTCCATCACCTATACTGCAGAAAACACGTACGAAGACTGGGTGAACGATGCCCATTGGCAGTTTTTGATCATTCCGCAAAAAAATGACAATCAAGAGTTTATTGATGTTCAATTCAACAACTCGCTCAATACTATCAACGAATTTTCCGTAAACGGATACGGGTTCCAAACCATTCGGGTACATCCCAAGAAAAAGTTCAGACAGATTTCGTTCGAGGCTCATTTTAAGCTGATCAAAAGGGAGGTGAATCCGTTTGATTTTTTGGAGGAGGAAGATATTTCCCAAGCCTATGCCGCCATTCAACAACTGGATTTCAAAGTAGATTTTGAGGCCTTTTTAAGGAATACCCGTTTTACAACCCTTCCCGAAAAAAATAGGGACGCATTCGTGTTTAATAAAAACATATCCCTTTTTGAAAATTTACAGGGCTTGAATGAGTGGACCTATACCCATATTTATTTCAAGACCGACGTGACCGATGTCAATACCGCTCTGGACGAAGTTATAGAAAAACGGCACGGGGTCTGCCAAGATTTTGCCCATCTGTTCTGCGCTTTGGCCCGGCAAAACGGAATCCCCACAAGATATGTATCCGGATACCTACATCAAGGCAATGGTTTTTTTGGGGATTCGCAGATGCACGCCTGGGCGGAAGCTTATATTCCAAAAATCGGATGGATCGGTTTTGACCCCACCAATAACCTGCTGGCCAATACCAATCACATTAAGATAGCCCACGGCAAGGACTATACGGATTGCTCCCCGCTCAAAGGCGTGGTCTACACCACGGGGCGTAACGAAACTAGCCATACCGTGCAAGTTTCCAGTCAGCAACAGTAAAGAAAGTTCCAATCCAAAATTTGTCACACCGAGCGCAGTCGAGCTGCCAAAATCTCAAGTCTAAAGCGTACTTTTGCCCAAAATTAGAAGAATATGACAATCACAACAGACCTGTTCAAAGGTCTACAGGACCGCCTTGGGGCCTTAAGACGGTATCTTTGACGTTGCTGCGAAACGTATCGAAATAGAGAACGAGCAAGAGAAAACGCTCGCTCCAGACTTTTGGGACAATCCCCAAGAAGCCCAGGCGCAAATGAAATTCATTCAATCCAAAAAACAATGGGTCGATGACTATACTAGTGCAGAATCCGCCGTGGGCGACCTCGAAGTACTGCTCGAATTCCAGGAGGAAGGCGAAATCAAGGAAGAGGAAGTCGAAAGCCAGTATGAAAATGCCCTGAACCAAATCGAAAAGCTGGAATTCAAGAACATGCTTTCCGAAGAAGGCGACGAACTGTCCGCCGTTTTGCAGATTACAGCTGGTGCCGGAGGTACGGAAAGCTGTGATTGGGCGTCGATGCTCATGCGCATGTATATGATGTGGGCGGAAAAGAACGGCTATAAGGTCAAAGAACTCAACTATCAGGAAGGTGACGTGGCGGGTATCAAGACCGTGACCCTCGAAATCGACGGCGATTATGGCTTCGGATGGCTCAAGGGCGAAAACGGGGTGCATCGCTTGGTGCGTATCTCCCCTTTTGATAGCAACGCCAAACGACATACTTCCTTTGTTTCCGTGTATGTCTATCCATTAGTGGATGATAGCATTGAAATCGATATCAATCCCGCGGATTATACGATCACTACGGCAAGGTCCAGCGGTGCGGGCGGCCAGAACGTAAACAAAGTTGAAACGAAGGTTCAGTTGACCCACCATCCGACCGGCATCCAGATTTCCTGTTCCGATTCCCGAAGCCAGCACGATAACCGGGCGACTGCCATGAAGATGCTGAAATCGCAGTTGTACGAAATTGAGCTACGTAAAAAAATGGAGGCACGTGAAGAGATCGAATCCTCAAAGATGAAAATCGAGTGGGGCTCGCAAATCCGGAATTATGTGATGCATCCCTATAAATTGGTAAAGGATGTACGCACCGCGCACGAAACCGGAAATGTAGATGCGGTAATGGACGGGGATATCGATGCGTTCTTAAAGGCCTTTTTGATGATGATGGGACAGAATGAAGAATCGATTTGAAAACTTAGGCATTAGAAAATGGCACGAAGCGCGGTGCAGGATGCCCGATGAAAAAACGCATCGAGCATCCGACACCAAGCATCGAGCTTCCCGCCTTTTAACAAACCTTTAACCAATATTCTTTAAACCTTCTATTAAATTCACAATCACACTAAAACGTTTATAATGAAAAGCAACGGCACATACCTCATCATTCTTTTTATTGTACTGCTCGCTGGCGGAGAACTACAGGCCCAATATGGTCGCGGATATGGTGGCGGGGGCTATGGCTACGGTGGCGGAGGTTATGGGGGCGGGGGCTACGGCAGACAGCGAAGCGCTATTCCGCAGGTTCAAGAAACCCCGAAAGAGCCAGAACCGAAAACGGCGGAACAGATCGTTGATGGCGAAATGCCGGGCATAACCGAAGCCTTGGAACTGAATCCGTTCGAGGAGGCCGTATTGAGTTCCACCCTAAAAAAGTATCTGCAGAAACGTATCGAAATGCAGATTCTGGAACTATCGCCCGATCAGATGCGCGAGGGCATGGAAAAAATCACCCAAGCGCAAGATGAGGAATTAAAGGCGGGCCTACCCCTTGAAAAGTACGACGCCTTTGTAGAGATGCAGAAAAAAGGCATTCAAAAGACCAAAAAAGAAAAGAAAAAAGAAAAAAAGCTTAAAAAGAAAAAGAAAGATAAATCGTAATCCTTGCTATGAAGAAATGTTTCCCTTTACTCCTATCACTACTTATTTCATTTACAATTATTGCCCAAAGGCCTGCGGCCACTGAAGGGGAAGCTATCAAAATCACCGGAACGGTCATCGACCAAGAAACCGGACAAGCTTTAGAGTATGCCACCTTAGTATTGCAGAGTATCGCGGACCCAGATAAGGTCAACGGCGGTATCACCGACATCAATGGGAAATTCGAGGTAGAAACTGTCCCCGGTGAGTTCAACGCTAGCATCGAATATATCGGTTACCAGACCTATAAGGTACCCCAAAAGAGCTTTAACGACGCTACCGATCTAGGTACAATTTCTTTAAATATATCCGCCTCTGAGCTAGAAGGTGTCGAGGTCGTCGGGGAAAAGACCACGGTCGAGGTACGGCTCGATAAAAAAATCTACAATATTGGTAAAGACCTTACCACCAGCGGCGCCACTATTAGCGATGCATTGGGCAATGTGCCCTCGGTCAGTGTCGATGTTGAAGGTGCCATCAGTTTACGTGGCAACGAGAACGTACGTATTCTTATCAACGGAAAACCATCTGCCATGGCCGGTTTTGGATCTACCGAAGCCCTTCGTCAATTACCGGCCGATGCCATTGAAAAGGTCGAGGTCATTACCAGTCCTTCCGCCCGATATGATGCGGAGGGTACTGCGGGCATACTGAACATAATTCTCAAAAAAGAAAAGACCCTTGGCTTCAACGGATCCGTGAATGTAAATATCGGCTATCCTGCGAGTAGTGGTATAACTGCAAATGTCAACCTGCGTACCGACAAGTTCAATATTTTCAATACTACCGGTTATCGTTATCGCGATGCCCCGGGAAATGCTATTTTTGACAATACCTATACCTCCGGAAGTTTCGATAGGGTCTTGGAGGATAGACTCTACAACCGACTGGATAAAGGCTTTAACACCAATCTTGGTGCCGAATATTTTATCAACGATAAATCCTCGGTTACGGGAAGCATCTTTTACCGACTTTCAAATGATGAGGACGTTACTGAAAACACGAATCAGAGGTTCGTAGAAAACCAGTTGAGCAGCCGAACCTTCAGGGAGGAACTGGAAAATGAAGAGGATAACAGTTATCAGGTTTCCCTTAACTACATCAACCGATTCGATGATGACGGCCATGAGCTCACCGCCGATTTTCAGTATTCGAACGACGACGAAATTAAAAATTCGACCATTGAGGAACAACGTACATTACCTGATGAGGATTTACTGGTTCTTGAAGATATCTTTGAAAACGAAAAGGAAAACGAGTATCTCGCACAAATAGACTACGTTCTGCCTATGGAAGACGCGCAGTTCGAAGCCGGATATCGCGGCACCTTCGAAGAGGAAATTACGGACTACCGACTAGACTCGTTAGATCAGTCCAGCGGACAATTTGTAGTCAACGAAAACCTGACCAACAAATTTACCTATAACGAGAACGTACACGCCGTTTATTCCCAATACGGAAACAAGTTCGGCCAGTTTTCCTTTCTTTTGGGACTGCGTTTGGAACATACCCAACTCAAAGGGCAACTGGATTCGGAATTCGATAGCAGCCAATTTGAAGAAGAACTGGGCGTGGATGTAGAAGCGAATTTTGATAAAAAATACCTAGGTCTTTTTCCAACGGTGAACCTGATCTACGAAATTGACGAAGAAGGTAGGGAAAATGTTTCGCTGGGATACAACCGTCGCATCAATAGACCGGGAGGGTGGTATATCAATCCGTTTCCCTCAAGATCCAGTAGGACCAATATATTTCAGGGCAATCCCGATTTGAACCCTGCCTTTTCGAACACCTTTGATCTGGGATACTTGAAACGATGGGACAAACTGACCCTAACCTCTTCCATCTACTATCAACAGGAAACCGATGCCTTTGAGCGGGTACAGGAGTCCACTGGGCAGAGTACTACCGACGGTATCGATATCGTACGTTCGGTACCTATCAATCTTTCCACTGAAAACCGATACGGTGCCGAGGCCGGTATCCTATATAATCCTAAAGACTGGTTGCAACTGAACAGTAGCTTCAACATCTTCAAGTTCAAATCGGAAGGATCCTTCAACGGTGTCGATTATGGGGCTGACAATACCAGCTGGTTTGCACGCTTTAGCTCGAAAGTTTCGCTGCCGGCCAAGGTCGAATGGCAAACCAATGGCTTCTATAGCGGTCCGCGTCAAAACGCCCAGACAGAATCAGAAGGAATCTTTTCGCTGGATTTTGCCTTTAGCAAAGATATCTTGAACAACAACGGTACCCTATCCTTTAACGTGAACGATGCCTTTAACTCCAGAAAACGGAGGTCTTTTACCGAAACCGAATTTTTTACCTCGCGCAGTGAATTCCAGTGGCGGGTACGTTCCTTTACGGTTTCTTTTATCTACCGTTTCAACCAACCCAAAAAACGCGAAGGTGGTCGTGGCGGCGATGGTGACGGTAATGGTGATGGGGAGTTTGAGGGGTAAGATGCAAGAAAGTATTTGCTACCTTCCTGCTTCTTTAAATTTTATTCAAGTTGATTCCTATATAATCAAGACGTCTCTCGCACAGCTCTTTTCTTTTTTTTCATTTCCTTATAAAATTCAATAAGGTTACCTCCTATCCAATACGGCACTACGAACATCAATAAAAAGATCATCAGCCAAAAGCCGATGGTCAAAATGGTCAAAAAGGCTAAAAATCCTAAATATTGGTCGAATTCGAACATAGGTATCTGTTTACGCTTACAAAGATACTTTTAAAACAGGTAGAATTGCAAATGGAAATTAAAAAATTATAAAGCTAGGAATTGAAAATAGGCTAATGAAAAACGAAATGCCATAGCCCCAAAAATAGCCATCCTTCAAAATTCCGTGAAGGACCTATTGAAAATAAACAGGCCAACGGCTATCTTTGTTAGAAACCAAAATATAGTTACGATGGAATATAGAATAGAAAAAGACACCATGGGCGAGGTACAGGTCCCTGCCGATAAATATTGGGGAGCCCAGACCGAACGTTCCCGGAACAATTTTAAGATTGGTCCGGCAGCTTCCATGCCATTGGATATTGTCTACGGCTTCGCCTATCTCAAAAAGGCGGCCGCCTATACCAACTGCGAATTAGAGGTGTTGTCCGAAGAAAAAAGGGACCTTATCGCCAAAGTCTGTGATGAAATAATCGAGGGCAAACACGACGACCAATTCCCTTTGGTCATCTGGCAAACGGGTTCGGGCACACAAAGCAATATGAACGTAAACGAGGTCATCGCCAATCGCGCGCACGAGATTGCCGGGCAGCAAATCGGGGAAGGCGAAAAGACCGTCCAGCCCAACGATGATGTGAACAAATCCCAATCCTCCAACGACACCTTTCCTACGGGAATGCATATTGCGGCCTATAAAAAAATCGTGGGGACTACCATTCCCGGTGTGGAACGGTTACGGGATACGTTGCATAAAAAATCCAAGGAATTTGCCAAAGTCGTTAAAATCGGACGTACCCATTTGATGGATGCCACACCCTTGACCTTGGGTCAAGAATTTTCAGGATACGCCTCCCAGCTCGATCATGGCCTAAAAGCCTTAAAAAACACGTTAGACCATCTTAGCGAACTGGCCTTGGGCGGAACGGCCGTGGGCACGGGACTTAATACGCCCGAAGGCTATGACGTACTTGTGGCCAAATATATTTCCGATTTTACGGAACTCCCTTTTCGAACTGCCGATAATAAATTCGAGGCCTTGGCTGCCCACGATGCCATTGTCGAAAGTCATGGAGCCTTGAAACAACTGGCCGTATCACTGAATAAAATCGCCAACGACATCCGTATGTTGGCATCCGGACCGCGTTCGGGAATCGGCGAGATAAATATTCCTGCCAATGAACCGGGCAGTTCCATCATGCCCGGCAAAGTAAATCCCACCCAATGCGAAGCCTTGACCATGGTCTGTGCGCAGGTGATGGGCAATGATGTTGCCATAGCCGTAGGTGGTACCCAAGGGCACTATGAACTTAATGTATTCAAGCCCATGATGGCTGCCAATATCTTGCAATCCGCCCAGCTGATCGGTGATGCCTGTGTCAGCTTTGAAGAAAACTGCGCTTCCGGGATCGAACCAAACTATAAGATTATCGAACAAATGCTGAACAACTCCCTGATGCTCGTTACGGCACTGAACACCAAAATCGGGTATTACAAAGCTGCGGAAATAGCGAATACAGCACATAAGAACGGTACGACATTAAAGGAGGAAGCCATCAACCTTGGCTATGTTACCGCCGAAGAATATGATGAATGGGTGAAGCCGGAGGATATGGTGGGGAGCTTGAAATGAAAAATTGAAAATCAAATACAAAGATGGCGGCTAGTAAATTGTTAGCCGCCACATCCTTCTGAAATAATCTGTTTGGGAAATTTCAAAACAACTTTTTCAAAGTTTGACCTATAAAAAAAGCCAGTCCTAGGACTGGCTTCTTTAGTATTTATTAATGGCCGTGCCTCCTACTTCATCGCAAACTTTGATGTACCCAATAATTTCAAACCTTCATCATATACGTTCACCATATAATTTCCCTCCTGAAAATCACCGGATGGCTTGCTGATGTAATCGCAAACGTCTAAGGATTTATTTTCATAATAGAAGCTTGTGCCCTTACTGTAGGTCACCGAAGCCCCATCATCGTTAGTTTTTGAGTAACTTTCGCCCAACACGTTACCTTGTGGATCAAGTACCTCTACATAAAACTCCCTATCACCGGCCTCTGCGATAACGTTGTCGGCCACGGTAAAACAGATTTTAAATTTATCGGCTCTTTTAGCCCTGTTGGTCGACGATAATTTTCCGCTGCTGCGCTCTTTAACTGCGTCAACGTTGAATTTGGAAAGGTTCAGCGCGGATCCCTTTTCCACAACATCCGCCAATTGCGTATTCTGCACTACCAAAGAATCGTTGAATACGGTTTGTTTCTCCAATTCGGTATACGTGCTATCACGTTGCATGGCAATCAAGGTATTCGATTTTTGGAGGGAATCGACCTGCCTGAGCAACTGCTCCCTCTCCGTTTGCAAAACCCCTACTTGCCTTCTGTAGCGGGACAATGAAGAAATATCGGCCTTCATGTTCTGTACCGAATCGATATATTTAGAGATATTGTCACGTGCGGAAACCAATTCCTCGTTCGTGGCATTGCTCTCCAAAATCGCCTTGTCGTATTCGGATTTTAGGCTGTTTAGATCTTCGACAACCAGCTGTTTTTCTTGCGTCATCACGGCTTCGGTCTTTTTCTTGTCCTGGTAAAGACTGACCGTGTAGATGATGGTTCCTAAGAGCACTACGCCCAATAGACCTGCCAGCACCTTCAATCCGTTGTTGTTTTTTGTTTCAGTCATAATGTAAAGATTAATTACTTGAATTGTTTGTTTGATTTTTATCCCTATATATACGG
>NZ_JBGTHY010000348.1:0-1508 GCF_041745955.1 Pricia sp. | reverse complement strand
CTTACCGTCAATAGGGCGATGGCCATGGATATAAGTCCCGCCAAAGCGAAAATCCACCAACTCACCGTGGTCTTAGTGGCAAAGCCTTCCAACCATTTTTGCATGGCGTACCATGCAATCGGTACGGCTATCAAAAACGCAAATACCACCCACTTTATAAAATCCTTGTTGAGCATCGCCAATATTTGGGACACCCTGGCCCCGTTGACCTTACGGATACCGATTTCTTTCGTCCTTCGGGCCATGGCATAGGCCGATAGGGCAAAAAGGCCCATACACGAAAGGATGACCGCCAATATGGAGAACCAACCGATTACCGTGTTTACCTTTATATATTCCTTGTACTGTTCGTTGAGTTTGTCGTCGGCGAAGAAGTAGGATAGGGTCGAGCCTGGAAGCACTTTGCCCCACTTTTCTTTTAGCAAATCGACGACCTTTAAACTTGATCCCTTTTTTGCCTTTACGGAAAGATAGTTCCAGTCGGTAAAACTTTCCTGTTCCGAAAAGAAATGTGCCAAGGGCTGCATTTCGCGCTGTATGCCCTGATAGCTGATATCATCGATTACGCCGATAATGGTGTAGGGCTCCCCCGATTCAGAGCCTTCATGGAGTACTTTCCCAATAGGATCGGCAATGCTCAATTCGACTATGGCCTTCTTGTTCAATACGACGGTGTTTTTATGGGATAGGCCATCCTTTTCAAAACCGGAACCGTTTAACAGATCGATACCGAAGGTTTTAAAATAGTTCTCACCCACGTACGCCTTTCTGAGATAAAGCGTTTCGCCATTGTTTTTTCCTTCGGGATAAAAAACGTTATAATTTTCATTGTAAGTGCCTGGAATGTTTCCCGAAAAACTTACCGATTCGATAAAAGGACTGGCCTCCAGTTCTTCGGATATCCGTTTAAAGTTTTGGGATGTAGCTTCCGGATTTTCGAACTGCCAGCTATCCAGTTGGGCAATAATCACATTTTCGTTGTCGAACTTAGGGTCTTTATGGAGCATGTAATCAATCTGTTTCCGCACCAAGAATGTTCCCGAGATCAGCACAATGGCAATGACGAATTGCACCACGATCAAAGAATAGCGGGAAGCTGATTTTTTAGTATCCCCTGAAAACACATTTCCCCGTAGGCTTCGGGTCAATTTTCCCCGGGCCCAGAACAGGGCGGGAATACTACCGGATAAAAGACCGACAATGCCCCAAATCAATGCAAGTACGCCCAACCAAATTGTATTTTCGAAAGGATCGAAGCTCAAATTGGCCTCGAATAGTTGGTTAAAGGCCGGAAGCAGCACGATCAAAAGAACCATACCAAGGATTAGGGCGATAAAACTCACCAGCAGCGATTCCGTTATAATTTGTTGGAAAAGCGTACGGGAAGTAGCCCCATGGACTTTTTTAATGCCGATTTCCTTGATCCGTGCCATGGAACCGGTGATGGTCAGATTGATAAAGTTAACTATAGCGATACCGATGATGCCCAAGGCTATAATGGCCAGAAT
>NZ_JBGTHY010000347.1:0-9035 GCF_041745955.1 Pricia sp. | reverse complement strand
TGGTTCCTTCCGCCGGCCTTTCGGCCGACGGTCGTTATTATCTCCACAGTATGTCAATGAACTTTTCCTTTTTTACGCCCCCAAGGTTCCGATGGTCGCCCATCTGTCCCTCAAAGCGGGTGCAAATATAAGGGGGTTTTTTAGTTTGCACAACCCCATCCGTAAAAAATTTTAAAAAAAACAGAATCGAAGGATTTTAGAATGGACAAAATAGGCTTCAACCCTGAAGTTATCAGCCGTTTACCGAAATGTAGCACATCCAAAATATTATGAGAAAAAATTCCAAACCAATCCAAAACGGATGACAAAATCACGATACGGGTAATTCGGGGCGGAGTAAAAATCCTTGGTTTGGCTAAAACCGGAGTTGAAATGTTCTGCTTTCAGATATATCCTCGTTTGCTGGATCTTGGCGTTGATGAAAAAATCCAACATCGGATACCCTCCCAATTTTTCCTCGTTCTGGATGTAGAACTCCCCTAAAAGTGGATTATAGGCATCCATAGTATACGCGGTAAAATACTTCAACGTAACGCCAGTCTGAAGGTACATCGCCTTTTTAAAAACATCCGAAGAAAAATATAAGGTATTGCGCGTCACCAACTGTGGCAGGTTAAGCACCTCAGTGGCCTGTGAGACATTTTGGTACATCACCGTATTATTGAGCGCAAAGCCCCCCAGCCGAAACTCTTTCTTGTACGTAACCTTAGTATGGTTTAGTACATTGCCCTCTTGATAAGGGCTAACTATTGAATTTTCTACCCCTTCCCTTACGGGAATATCCGGATCCGAGCCAAAATAACTATAATTATCCACCGTCGTATAGTCGACCGTCAAACCGCCCCATATATCGGAATCCAGATTGAACTGAAGACCATATACCTGTTCTTTTTCAAAAGCGCCTAGGTTCGACCAATTGTAATCGATGTAATCACTTTGGTACAACAAATAATTAAAGTTTGGCATACGGGCAGATGCATGCGCCGATGCACTTACCATGTGCCGATCATTAAATTGATATCCTGCGGACGCATTGAAGAGGCTTCCCCCCAGTTCACCCGCGATATTATATTTGAACTCGCCCTCAAGGGCAAAGCCCCGAATCTTTTTTTCATAGGTCGCCCCGACAGCAATCTCCTCCCCTTTCAAACGACTTGGAATGCGACCACCGTCTTCGGTAATCAGTATGCTATTGAAGAAGTAATTGTAGTTGTAAACGGACACATTGCCCATTAACCTGCCCAATATCGCATTATAAAATTCGGCGTTGACTTCGTTGTACATGGCCTTCAATTGTGCCTTATCGCTAATGGCAGGCACAAGCCTGTCACCAAAATAGGTGCTCTGTTGGGTTTGGTCGAACCTATAATACTTGGTCTCATAGTTGAACACATGCCCAAACCCCAACGATGTTCTTTCTACGCGGCTTGAATCCTTTTCCCTTTTCAAAACTTTATAAAAATGGTCGAAATAGTAACGCTTGCCCAGTATTTTGTTATCAGCGTCGTTAAACCTGACATCTACTTTTTTGCGGTCGTTAAAGTTAGGGTCGCCAGCTTCGAATTGCTCTTCTTTGTTGATTAGCCCCCCGTTTGTCTGAGTTTCGATATCCTGTGCGGCGATGTGCGCCCGTATCCGATACCTTCCGTTTTTGGTGACGTAATTCGTGGTCGTGCGAAAATTGCCGGATTCCGCTTGGTCGGACAGATATTTACCCAAGGAACGGAAGCCCTTGTAGGCCAACGAAAAATTCAATCGCGGGGAGGTATTGAATGTCAGGGTGGCATCCAACAGTTGTCCCTCTTCAAAAGTAGTTTTGAAAAAAAGGTCGGTCATGGGGGTGGCTACATTATAATAATCGATATCCCGTACCTCCATATAATTATAGTTCAAGACGGTCGCCCCTAATACAGGATAAAATTGATCGGTTTGTAAGTCTACACCTAATTTATTGTAGGGCTGCCCCATGTTTGCGAAAGGCATCAGCTCAAAATCGTCCCTTCTCAAGTAATTGTATTTATATTCCTTTTGGATGGTCAGGGTGGTATCTAAATAGGTGGTATCCCTTTTATAGGATATGATCTTATAGTCTTTAATGGTTATGGGTTGGGGTAGCAAGGCGGGATCCCGAGCATCGAGCTTCCACTTTTTTTTCTGTACCAAGGATGTATCGATCGGTTGTTGAGCGGGGATGGAATCTTCTTGGGCGAAAATGGAACAGCTTGCTAACAAGAAAAGGATGGGGAGGAAATAGTTGCACAAATATCCCGTGGGGATGCATGCAAGGGGGGTACTTCGTAAATTCCAACTTTTAAATTCCAAATTCCAACGGTTCAATGAGGTAGGATGCATCACTATCTAAATGGCCGTCAAGGTGAACCTTGTTAGCGACCTAGCGGACAAAGTTAATTTTTTTAGTTGGTAATTAAATGTGAAAGTTTTTTGGGATGAAAAAACCCCCGCCAAAATGGTGAGGGCTTTTAGGGAATCTAAAAATCGATAGTCTTTAGTGAAATGGCAACACCTGTTCAGATTCTTTATTTGCAACTAAAATTTCATTTAAATGTATGACTGTTGTAGCTATACCTGCCTCAGCCTCGTAAGTAATTGCATCCAAATCTGAAACTACGGCCAAAATAAAAGAGGGAATAACCGCAACGGTGCTAGGATCGCCCTCGGAAACATTCTCGTTTTGCAAAACTTCATTTTCATTAATAACCATTTTAATACCCATATCGACAAAACGCAGCCCCTCTGCTATAAAAACTTCTTGCCTAGTTCTGTATAAGAGTTCCAGCGAAGAATCACCGCCTGTCATGGCGGCTACGTCATCACTTGTCAGTGATGTTCCTGAAACCGAAGTAATATCAACATTCGCCGCCTGTCTGTCTAAGACCAACCCTGTTCTGCCATTCACAACAACAGTCGCTTTGTCAGGTCTTGATCCCTCCTCTACCTCCGTTCTTTGTTCGGCCCTGTCATCGATATTACGTATTTCCCTCGTATCAATGAGTGCAAGCAAGTCATTTAGATTCGTTTGCGCTGCAGATAAACTATTATCCGCTAAATTAGCTTCGGCCAGTATAAGATATGCTTCTTCGGCTTTTAAGTAGGCTACCGACGCATCAACATCAGTAGTTAAAAAAGAGTATTTTGGATCAAGGAAATCCAAGGTCGGCAATGGCTGCAAGTCGTCAAAGGTGGCTCTTTCATAAATAGCATCCTCAAAAGTGTTGCTTGGTTCATTTAATTCATCGAAGCCGGCATTTCTGACAAAATCCGTACTGATAGCCAAAGCGTCGCTGGCAGATGCAACAGCAGCGGCCTTATTTCCTAAATAGTAGTTTGCCCTTGCTATTGCCAAATGATATTCAGGTTTGGGCGATAATGCTATGGCATCGTTGAAAGAAGTTATGGCGCTTTGAAGGTTTTCCGTAGAGCTTATGGGCACACCGAGTGTTTCCTGAGGCAAGGCGGAAAAATACATACCTGCGTACAACCTGGAAATCCCTAGGTAATAATTAAATTCAGCTTCTTGTTCAGCAGTATATTCAGGATCGTTCGGACCGACCTCTTCCAGACCGAACAATGCCATTTTAGCAACACGCGCAATTTCGTTCTGCGTATCCCTGATATCGGGGTCATCAGTACGGATTTCCAAACCGTCTAAAAATTGATTAAAAAAGGTTTGTGTATTCACATAATTATCCGCCCCCAATTCAGCCAGTACAAGAATTTCGTTAAGTGTCCTTGAAATCTCTCGTTCTATCCCTGAAGCCCATATTGTGGCTGAATTTGGTTGCCCTACGACTGAACTTACGGAAAGATTTGGGTTCTGAACATCAGTAAAATCAACTACGTCTTTGAAATCGCCTGTACAACCATATAAGATAACGATTGTAGCAATTATAATATTGAACTTTTTCATGTTTTCCTTTATTTTAAAATTGAAACTTAAGCGAGCTTAAAAATATTCTCGGTACAGATTCCGTACCATATGCAAACCCTCCACTACTGAAGCCATTTTGGTTTCCTACTCCTGATCCCGTGGTTTCAGGATCAAATTGTCCAGCAGTCCAATTGAACGGATTTGTTACTGTAATTCCAAAAGTGACATTGGCAAATGGCTTAAGCAAATCTCCGAAACTGTATGAAGCTCCGATGTTTCTTACCTTAAAAAAGTCGCTGTCAAACGTAAAAAAGTTTACATAGTTGAAAGGTGAGTTTGTACCATCTATGGCCGCTTGGGGAATACCGGTGTCGTCGACCCCTCTCAGATGTCTCAATAAGAAACTCAAATCCACAATTTTACCACCGAGCTGGTAATCACCAGTTGCGAAAAAATTAAAATTGCCCCAAGAGTAATTTAGGCTGGTTGAACCAAACTTAGGTGCGAAAGTCCTTCCTAGAGCCGTATTTGGTTCATAAACATAGGTACCGTCATCTTGAAGAACTGCCGCAGTTCCACGCAAATATCCTAAACTCTGACCTTCTTCTACCCATGAACCTATTACAGTGAAACCACCCACATTAAAAGGAGCCGACCCCCCGGAATCGGACACCAAGTTCTCATTGGTGTTGTAAGAAACGGAAAATTGCAATTGATGCTTATCTGTCTGAACTACATAGGCATTCAAGGCAAATTCCCAACCAGTATTTTCAATCTCCCCTATGTTCTGGATTTGATTAATAAGACCGGACGAGGGTGGTTGTGTTGGCGTGAATAAGGCATCCTCCGTGATTGCCTTAAACCTTGTTCCACTTAGATTCAGTCTGTTTCTGAAAAATCCCAGTTCCATACCAAACTCAGTGGTTTTTACTGTTTCAGAAATAAGGTCAGGGTTTCCGGGTTGATCGAACCTGAATGAAGGCCCACCCAAGAAAGGCTCCAAACCAAACGTTCTATCTTGTGAGAAAGGCTGGGCAAAATTGGTTGCTTCACCGTAATTGGCCCTTATCTTAATATTCGATACAATATTACTTATGTTGCTATCCCTATAAAAATCATGGTCCGAAACATTGTAGGTAATTCCCACCTTAGGAAGTAGAAGGGCTTCTGTATCTTCCCCAGCTGAGGTGTTTGCATCCAATCTTGCTCCGAATTCAATGAAAGCAACGTCGTACAGACCAATATTTTCTAAGAAATAAAGTCCGTAGTTTGCGTTTTCTAGGACAAAATCACCTGCGGTAATAGTAGGAAAAGTATTAATCGCAGTTGTTCCGTCGACACCTCCTGACCCATCCAATCGATTCTGTCTATCAGCAGTCCTGAAAAATTGTCCTCCTAGTATTGTGGTGAAAGATAAATTATTTACATCGGCGGTATGGGTAAGGTTAAGGTCAGTAGTCACTGTAAAGGAACTTCGTAAAACCCTTGCAAGAGATGCTTGATCTGTCGTTCCTTCTGGTTCTGAATCCAAGGCTATCAAAAGTGCATTCGTATCATTTTCCTCATCCTTTGATACACGATAATCTATGCCAATGGTGGCATTCGCTTGTAAAGCACTGTTAAACTCATAAATGAATTTATTCGATGCCGTAACCCGATTATTGACCCTTCGTATGTCAACCAAACTTCCGATTTCTCGTGCTCTTGCTTTTTCAACTGCCCACTCATCATCCGTCAATTCGTCCAAATTACCTCTAGATCCTCCTTCAAAGTTAGAAAGCCTGGAAAAACTTGTGTTCGCATTAAAATCTAGATTAGAATCAAAACCTACGTAAGAAAAGGATGCCTGGTACTTAAGTTTATCGGTTACTTGCGCCCCAAGACCTATGGTGAAACTTCTCTTGGTCTGTTTGTTTAAATCATTAAAAGAATCATCTGTATAAAGACTCCCTCCAAAATTATAGGTGAATTTTTCAGACCCTCCATTGATGCCAATTCTAAATTCTTGTGAAAGGCCAGGCTCAAAGATTGCTTCCGCTGTTCTGTCGTATTTCAAATAGTCGTCCGTTGCCTTTATTACACCAAGTCGGCTTTCAAAAAAAACTGTAGACTTCCCTGAGGTACCTTTTTTAGTTATAATCTGAATTATACCGTTTGCTGCATCTGCGCCATACAAAGTTGTTGCCGCTCCACCTTTGATATATTCAATCCTTTCTATGGATTCCGTAGGAATGTCCGCAAGAGCGGAAACATCTGCACCTCCTGTATCAAGGCCTTGGTCTGGGTTGGAATTTAGGTTGTCCACCCGCACACCGTCCACGATAATTACTGGCGTGGATGAGGAAGCCGCTGAAATTGGCCCTCTGGTCCGTATGATTGATGCTGTACCGGGCTGACCAGAACTTAAACGTATCTGGGCACTCGGTGCCGTCGATTGAAGTAATTGATCAATTTGATTTCCCGGAAGTCTATCAATTTCATCCGCATCCAAAACGTCAACGGTGGTCGATAATTTGCGTCGCGCAATACCAGAACCTTGGCCAGTTACAATCACTTCCTCCAATGCCTGAGCATCCTCTTCCATCTGTACATCGATGGTATTGCCCGCACCGACCGTTTGCTTTACCTCTTTTTGTCCTATATAGGTAAAGGCCAATACCTGACCTTCTTCTGCCTGTATGGCATAATTTCCATCAAAATCGGTCTGCGTACCGGTAGTGGTACCGTCAACAACAATATTGACTCCCGGCAAAGGTAACCCGTCTTGGTCGGTAACGTTACCCGACACCGTCTTTTCTTGGGCATAGATAAGGCCCATACATAACATCAAGAAAGATGTCATGATCCATTTGAATTTCTGTTTCATTTACGAAGTTTTTTGAATTAGCTATTTGCAAAAATCTTAAATAATAGTTAAGGAAACAAAAATACATGACAGAAAAGGGCGTTTTTGTTAAAAAAATGGGCATATTTATGAAATATTTATTATGCTAGCATAATAAATAAAGATAATTTATAAAACCATTTTCACAGGCCTTAAATACTCCCCGATGTTTAAATCCTGCATAAAGCCAAGCCGTAATTGCCTTAAAATACAATTTGAGTTTTGCGGCATATCCTCGTTAAAAACCCTATTTCGCCGAAATCCAGAAAGGTCAAGATTGGTGTAAGGGTGGCGCATATCCTGGGGTTCAATGAGAACAGCACGAACGGGATGTACTTCAAGGTGATCGGGATCCAATGGATATCGACGATGATAGGCCTGATGAGCCACCTACAATATGTTCAGGACGATCCAGCTGACAGGGCGCGCAATGGGATAGGTGTGTCCGATATTAATTTAAATCTAAATTTTTAATAGCCTCGGAATCTTTATCAAAATGGTACCCCCTCCAATAAAATCCCTTCTCCTTATATTTCCACACAACTTGCTTATCATAGGTAACCTCCCAGATACCGAAGTCTCCTTCAGTTATTAAGGTATTACCATTGGGCAGCCGTTCTGCACCCGATACTTTGGGAGCATATAATTCGGGATGTGTGAAACTCCATACTACATTTGGTTCGTTATCCACAGCAGGATCAAGCGAGAAGGTTTTCGGTAGTTGCAGTTCATATACGGTAGATTGATTTTCTGTAGAACCATTTGAAAAAACCAGCATGTTGCCTAGGTCGGGGCCATCTAGAAGATTGGGGTAGTGCTGGTGGTCGAAAAGTCTCTTACCCTTGGTATTTTGGTATGCTTCTGGATTTCCAAACCTATAAATCAAATCACCGCCTTTATTTAAACGTCCGCCAGTATGCATTGAGGCTTGATCCGTTGTCGTGCTATGGTCAATGACCCATATTTCACTATAAAAGTTTACGCTCAGAAATATGATATCATTTTCAGCGTCATAAGTCAAACCATTGGCGTGCATAATGTCGCCAGTATCGTCGGCTACATAGTTCAAATCTACCAACTGAGGATTACTACCTACGTCACCAAAATTACTTTTTAATGAGTCGTGCATTTGAACCAAATGATCCCATGCATGCCATTGCCATACAATTTCATCGCTCGATGGGTCAATTTCGAATATAGCATCAACTATGAGTTCCATATCCGAATGATAGCCTGCTTCAACCGCACTCTCCGCACTTTTACGCTCCCAGACCTGAAAAATGATGTTACCGTTAGGCAGCATTTCCGCGTCATGGTGAGCGATGAAGTCTTCGGAGGAAAATTTAAAATCCCATTCTACATCGCCATCTTTACTTAACAACAGAATTTTGCCACCAAAGCCCCCGAGTTTTAGTTGGGCGTCGTTATCCTCCAACATGGCCAATAGTTTACCGTTAGGCAATAAATAGGCATCATTGCCCAATCTATTCCCGTTTAATGGCCATTCATGTATTATAACCGCATTTTTATCCATAATAAATACCCTGTTTGCACTGGCTTCGTTGATAAGGATAAAATTATCATCAACCAAGTTTCTGTCTAAAACCTCTATCTTGGTATTCTCTGTTTCTACATCCACTTCTGGAGCTGGGTTTACTGTATCCTGATTTTCCTCAGTGGGCAGCAATGGTGCTTCAACAGCCTCGGTACAAGATAGTAGACCTAGTGCTGCAGATGCCAAAAAAAATTTCAGAACATGAGCTTTCATAATTTAATATAAGATAGTGAAAAAAGCCGGGCATTTTTATTTGCACGGCTTCTATGATTCATCATTTTGAATAACTTCCCGACTATTCGCTACATAGGTTCAGGTTAATTTCACCGCCAGACGGTGCAGGGGGGACATTGGCAACTACATTCCCACTAGGAGCGGTAATCTGAAACGAATTTTCTGCATCAAAAGAACCTGTATTGTACACAAAGCTCAGAGATTGTGCATCTGTCGGTACAGTAAAGGTCTCCGTATTTTCGGAACCTTGATCTTCGCTGACCAAGAACTCGAAAGCCGGTTGATCGTCGATGTTTACCGTTATGGAGGCACCGTTCCATCCATCGCCATAGGAATCTTGTCCGGCTATGGTCCATTCCCCAGTTGGTGGGGTCGGTAAAATACAGACTACGCTAGCATCATATCTAAAGGGTGCGGCGAAGAACTGTCCGGTTACGTTGTCCCCAACGTTGGTGCTGGTAAACACCGAGCCA
>NZ_JBGTHY010000346.1:0-23630 GCF_041745955.1 Pricia sp. | reverse complement strand
TGAACCCTTGAGCTTCTTTCTTCGTAAGTACTTGCACACGGATTAAAAGATCAACCCGATTTGATAATTATCTTCCGTGCTATTATGACCAAGTAAGTTACTTTTTTACTACATTTGTTATCCATAAAATTTGAGATTATGACAGCATTACATATTTTTTTAGCGATAGGGCCTTGGCAGATCGCCATTGTCGTACTGGTAATCCTTTTATTGTTCGGAGGAAAAAAGATTCCCGAATTGATGCGCGGCTTGGGAAGCGGTATCAAGGAGTTTAAGGATGCCTCGAAGGAAGATGAGCCTGTGAACGATAAACTGGAAGACAAGAAAGACTGAATATTCCTATTTATACGATATAAAAAAGCCCTTGGCGTAACACGCCAAGGGCTTTTTTATGGGTCGAATGTATCCTATGAAAATCAGTAGATAGGTTCCCATCCAATACATCCCCATAGTTTCGCAGGCTTCCCCGTATACGTCTAAAGCCCTAATTTCCCGATTAAGGTAAGCACACTGTCCGATTCACCACAGTTTATTCCCCTTTCACAACAATTGTTATCCTAAAAAGAGTGATTAGACGAATTTTACGTTATCATATTAGATAAAAAGATGCCTAAAACTATTCATTTCAAGCAATTCCATCTTAGGTGCCGATTATCTGTAACGCATAAAATTTCTTGTTTTTCCGATATCCCAAATCATGAAAAAACTACTGCCACTGCTAATTTTCCTATTGTCTTTTGGCATCTTCGCCCAAGACCCTGAAGACTTCGGCATCAAAGAGACACCCATCACGGCGAGTAACGATACCCAAAGTCGTATCTCGTATGCCGGACCTGTAGTATCTATCAATAAAACCTTCGAAGAGGCAGCCGATAGCCAGAATATTCCCTATAGAACCTTCAGCGGATTAGAAAACGTAGAGAACGGCTACTATATCATATCGGGGGTTTTCAGCGAGGGAAAAAACCTGAACAAAACGGTTAGGAAATTAAAGCGCAAAGGTTTTGCGGAGTCCGGCTTCGTCACGAATCCCGACAACGGACTCAACTACGTGTATTTGACCTACTATCCGTTCGGTCTTGAGGCCGTCGATGCGTGTGTTTCAAAACTGGACGGGACCTACACCGATACGGTTTGGATCCTTGAGATAGAGAACAGCATGACCATCGGTGGATCATCTTTGGCTATGTTAGCGGTGAGCGAAACCGGATCGATCACCACGGCCGATACTGACGAAGAGGATGCCGAAACCGGACACATCAACGAAAATCTGATTTCCCTCGCTGCTAATGCGCCCCGTATTTACAATACTGCCAACAAGAGCAAAACTATCGAAAAGGCCGACGCCTATTTCAACAAGATGTGGTACGCCGAAGCTGCCGACCTCTACGAACAGGCCCTTTCGAAAGGCGAAAAATACTATACGCGCGATAATCTGCAGAAAGCTGCCGACGCCCATTACTTCAACACCGATATGGAAAAGGCCCATCAATGGTACAACATCCTTTATGAAAATTATGGCAAGGAAATGTCGGAGGACAATATGTTCAAATACGCCCACTCATTAAAGGGCACGGGGAAATACGGTCGCGCCAAACGTCTAATGCGGCTGTACAACCGCCAAACGGAAAACGGTGAATCCGTAGGCCTAGACAACCCCAAAGTTATGGCCAACGAGGTCGTATTGGACAATATTTTAGGCTCGGAAGAGGATTACGAGCTTAAAAATATGTCCATCAACACCAAATATTCCGATTTCTCGCCCATGTTCCTAGATTCGAACCAGATTGTCTTTTCGTCCGCCAAAGATTCATCCTTTTTTAAGACCCGAAAGTATAAATGGAACGATCAGCCTTACCTAGATCTGTATGTGGCCGAAATAAACGCAGCATCGCAAGACCTAAAAAATGCCATCAAATTTTCCAAAAAAATAAATACCAAATATCACGAGGCGTCCGTAGCCTTTTCACCCGATAATAGAACGATGTATTTTACGCGTAACAACTACGGTAAAAGGCTGAAGCGCGATAAAGAAGGGGTAAATCACCTCAAAATTTATAAATCGAACAAAATCGGCTTGGAATGGACCGAAGGGGTAGAAGTTTCGTTCAATAGCAACGAATATTCCACTGGGCATCCTGCCTTGAGCCCCGATGGCAAACTGCTCTATTTCGTATCCGATATGCCGGGCAGTGTCGGCAAGAGCGACATTTTCGTAGTCGATATTTTGGATAACGGCAGTTTTTCTACCCCCCGTAACCTAGGGCCCGGCATAAATACCGAGAAAAGGGAGATGTTCCCCTTCTTTAACGGTGCCAAACTCTATTTTTCCTCGGATGGCCATACGGGTCTCGGAGGCCTCGATGTGTTCAAAGCGACCTATGATGTGGAAGAAGGTTTTGGCCCCGTCGCCAATCTGGGCAAGCCCATCAACAGCAACAAAGATGATTTTTCATATATCGTAAACGACGAAAACCATAAAGGGTTTTTTGCCTCCAACCGCGCCGGTGGTAAAGGGGATGATGATATCTATTCGTTCAAAAGACCGTCCATCGAAGAGATTCCGTCCAACAACAACGCTATCGCAGGCGTAATCACCGAACTCATTACCGGCGACTTGATACCCAAGGCACTGGTACAGCTTCTTGACGAGAACGGCATCAAACTTAAGGAAATGAATACCGAAGATGATGGAAGCTTCGTATTCGAGGATCTTGACGGCAACACCAAATACACCCTAAAAACGATAAAAGGCGAGTTCTTCGATGACGAACGGCCAATAGCCACATTAGATAACGAACGCGTTAATGTAGAGATTTCCATGAAGCGCCTTGAAGATATGATCGCCGTAGAGGAAGGCATCAAGAAGTTGAAGACCGAAATGATCTATTTCGAGTTCGATAAATCGAAGGTACGTTCCGATGCCGCTAAAGAATTGGACAAACTGGTAGGCGTGATGAAAAAATATCCCGGCATGGCCATAAAAATCGAATCGCATACCGATTCCAGAGGTAGCAGGGTGTACAACGAATACCTATCGGACAAACGCGCCAAATCGACTCGGGACTATATCATATCCCAAGGTATTGACGCGAGCCGTATCGAAAGTGCCATCGGTTATGGCGAGAGCCGATTGTTAAACGACTGTAACGGTACCGTAGCCTGTGCGGAAGCCACGCACCTACTCAACCGACGTTCTGAATTTATAATTGTACGCGAGTAAGAATTTCAAGGTTCCACGACCTACTTATACCTAAACCTAGCCGCTGCCTTATTTAAAAGGTGGCGGTTTTTTTGTGTTCTGCCCCTGTGCTATAAAATTGCTCTACACCGTATCTATTAGGGCTTTATCGAAACATAAAAATAGTGGATTTCTATAACGGTAATTGGGCGGGTTTCATCTAATTTATTCTTCAAAACATACAAAATGATTCTACCTTTGTGCCAAATAATGCAAAATCCCAAATATGAAGAAATTACTACTTGTTAAGGAAATTTATGCGGAAGCGTTCAAGGATTGGACCTACAGGATGCTGAAAAAATATTTTAAGGTGTTTTCCTGGTTTTGGCTCGCCCTCTTCGCGATAACCCTTTACGCTTTCGTCTATAGGCTCTCCACAGGATTCGTCTTTTGATTGATACCATACATCATTCTGAAATAGAAAAGCCCGTCTAAACGACGGGCTTTTTCATTGAAACTTATAGTATACGAAGTCTATTTACTTGGTCTGGGATGTAAATTTCAAGGTCTTTAAAATAGCCTCCAATTCGAAGATATCGTCCCGTTTTTCGGTGGCGGGGGCGAATACGAAGCCTTCCAGGACCAATTTTCGGTTGTTGGCCTTGTCGTTGAGAATATAGGTCACAAACGGGCCGGCCATGGGGTAATTCTTGATATCCCAGATGCCACGGACCTCAACGCCTTTGAGGCCTGCAATTTCCTCGGGGAAAACGGCAGGGGCGTACGCAGGCTCCGTTCGCATATAGGTTACTTTACCCGTCATATCAGGCCCGGGAATATATTTTTCGCCAATGGAATCGCGCATGGCGATAATATCCTGAACCAAGGTAGAATCGTTACTAAAACTGTTTTCCGGCATTTCGTAAACAATGATATTCGCTGTTCCTTTTTGTATTTCGCGGTCGATCCAGACAAAATTATCCTCCTGTTTGCCCACTTTATAGATAGAGGGTACTTTCAACGAAATACCAAACTTCTCTTGCAGCACCCCTTCTTTGTTCAACGATCGGTTGAATCGTGTTTGCGCCTCGGCGATTTCCATATCTTTAAAGGCTGCGATAATCTTGTCTGATTCGATCTCTAAATTATCGATAATTTCCCCGTCGGTTGTCCCTTTTATGACCCCAACTTTCTGAGGGGTGGCGTACATATCACTCTTGACATGGGCCAAATTGACCGAATCTTTCATTACATAAAGAATCGAACGGGTACTGCGAATAGATCCGGTAAAGAATTTTGGGGCGATTTGGTCGATACTGAAAAGTGGTTCATCCATCGGCATGCCCAGAACGGGTGCGGCAAAATGCTTTCTGATCGTATCGCCGACCTTGCTTTTCCAAAGTTCGTTGTCGATTACTACGACCATTGAATTTATGGCGCCGATCGAAGTGGGCAGGTAGTTTGTGTTCTTGCCTTCTTTACAGGAGGTCAATACAATGGCGAGAAGTAAAGCTAGTGTTCCCAGTTTTTTCATGGTCTAAGGTTTTGAGTTAACCGGCTATTAAACGAATTAACGGGTAGGTAGACCCTAACTTAATAACCTAATGTTTATGATGGACATGCGCACAATTTCAATTTTGTGCCCGGTTTTAGCTTACTACCACTAATACCGTTCCATTGTCGTAAATTCTCGACGGAAATTCCTGGATATTTTCTAGAGATGGTCCAAAGCGAGTCCCCGCTCCTGACGGTATGTACTTTCGCCCCTGCCGGAATCGAGGTATTTGCAGCGGCTGTTGCCCCGTTCGGTGCGGCCGTTTCACCGGGTATCCGTTTCGGATAGATGGTAAGCCTTTGCCCTATTCTCAGGTCGTTGCCGCGAAGACCGTTCCACTGTTTGAGTTGGCTCACACCGACTCCGTGGCGTTCCGCAATTCGACCAAGATAGTCCCCACTGCGCACCTTATAGCGTATGCTGTTCTGCTCCGCCTCCTTTACAAGCTGCGGCAACGGACTCTCTTTACTTTCCAGTTCCCTTTTTACATGCGCATAAATCGCTTCTTCGTTAGCTACGAACATGCCCGTGGCGTACTTCGGCAGTCGTAAGGTATGCGATTTACCATCGACGAACGGGATCACATCAAGTTTGTAGGATGGGTTAAGCACTCTCAGTTCCTCCTTACCGACCCCAACCAATTCCGAAACCTGATCGAAGGTAATCAGGCTTTTTACATGTACGGTATCGGTCTCGAAATAGGCACGTTCCACTTTTTCGCCTTTCAGACCGTGTTCGTCGGCGTATTCAAAAAGGTACATGGTCGCCAAGAACGCAGGCACATACCCGGCCGTTTCACGGGGAAGGTACCGGCGAAGGTTCCAATAGTTCTTATAGCCCCCGGATCTTCGTATGGCCTTGTTGACATTACCAGGGCCGGAATTATAGGCGGCCAGGGCCAAATCCCAATCCCCATAAATATCGTACAGTTGCGATAGAAACTTACAGGCGGCTTCGGTAGACTTGATCGGATCGCTACGTTCGTCAACGTAACTCGAAACGTCGAGACCATATTGTTTGCCTGTACCGTACATAAATTGCCAAAGCCCGGTTGCGCCGACACGGGACCGGGCCCTTGGGTTTAAGGCGGACTCGACAATGGCCAAATACTTCATTTCCAAGGGGATGTCGTAATTATCAAGCTCCTGTTCAAAGAGGGGGAAATAGAATTGGCTAACGGTCAGCATTTTTTCCATCAGTTCCCGTTTCCGGAACAGAAAAGAGTTGATCACATTTTCTAAGGATGGATTATAGGCAATATTAAAAGGCGTCTTTTGATTCAACCGCTCCAATCGAGCTTTTAACGTATCGGTAGGCAATGAAGTAGCATACGTCTTTTCGTAGTCGAGGTGGGATACCTCATCGAACATTTCGTTGGAAAGGGATGCGTTTTCGTAAAGTACCTCCATCCAGAGACTGTCGTACTTTGCCGCTTCGGGAAGGTCTGGCAGGTTAAATTTGCGGATGGAGCCCTCTTGGATCAGCTTCAGCATGTTATCGCCCAGCGTAGTATCCGAAGCCATTTGTTCCATCTGATCGACACCGGTCATATCCATGGCCAAGGTATCGGCTGGAGACTCCATATCCTCGGATAGCGCTTTGCCCGCTGTGGATCGGGTCAGGGAATCTTGTTCAAATAGCCCTGGGGTGTCTTGTTGTTGCGCCATCAATGGGACGGTGAAAGCCAAACACCATACCAACGAAAAAAACGATTTGTTTTTTGTTATCATATTATCTGCGAATTACGGGACCTTTGGATCGGAAAATTACGTGGGTCCGTTTATCGATAACGCACTTATTGCCCGATTATTGCAGCGATTCCCGGCAGGGTTTTCCCCTCTAGGCTTTCGAGCATGGCACCACCGCCCGTGGAGACGTAGCTTACCTTGTCCTCAAATCCGAATTGCTTGACGGCGGCAACGGAATCTCCGCCACCGACCAACGAAAATCCGCCGTTTTGCGTCGCCTCGTCGATAGCTTTTCCGACGGCAATGGTGCCTTTGGCGAAGTTCTCCATTTCGAAAACGCCGACAGGGCCGTTCCAAAGAATGGTTTTGGCCATTAGGATGACCTTCTTGAAAATATCCAAAGTTTTGGGGCCGGCATCGAGGCCTTGCCATCCATCGGGAATCTTATCTACATCGACCACCTTGGTGTTCGCATCGTTCGCAAAATCGTCGGCGGCCAACACATCTACCGGAAGATGTACTTCCACTCCTTTTTCCTTGGCCTGCCTTAAAATATCCGTGGCCAAATCCATCTTATCGTCCTCACAGATAGAATCGCCTATCTGCCCGCCTTGGGCCTTGACAAAAGTATAGGCCATTCCACCACCGATAATCAGATGGTCGACCTTGTCCAATATATTCTCGATGATGGTAATCTTCGAGGAAACCTTGGCTCCGCCTAAAATCGCCAAAATGGGTTTCTCCCCTGTTTCCATCACCTTGTCGATGGCCTCGATTTCCTTGGCCATTAAATATCCGAAACATTTATTATCCGGAAAAAACTGGGCCACAACCGTCGTAGAGGCATGTGCGCGATGCGCCGTTCCAAAGGCGTCGTTTACGTAGATATCGCCCAATTTTGAAAGCTGCTCGGCAAAATTGGTGTCGCCTGCTTCCTCCTCGGCGTGAAAACGCAGGTTCTCCAACAACAGTACCTCGCCGGGCTGCAATGCCGCGACCGCATTTTCGGCTCTTTTACCGATACAGTCATTGACAAACTTAACTTTTACGCCGATAATATTGGAAACCGTATCCGCAATATGTTGTAGGGACAGGTCAGGATTCGCCTCGCCTTTAGGTCTGCCCAAATGGCTCATCAAAACGGCACTTCCACCGTCTTCCAAGACTTTTATTACGGTAGGTTTTGCGGCCTCGATGCGGTTGGTGTCGGTAACCTTGAAATCATCGTTTAAAGGCACGTTGAAATCCACCCGGATCAGTGCTTTTCTATCCTTGAAATTAAAATCGTCTATCGTCTTCATGCTTTTTTTGGTTTTATGGGAATGGCAAATGTAAGGAAAAGAGTAAGCAGTTCTCCAAAAACTCTATCTTTACGGTATGTTGTTCAAAGACATAATAGGACTATCCCACATCAAGAACCATTTGGCCACCAGCGCCGATGCGGGACGTATTCCCCATGCGCAATTGTTCATCGGGCCAGAAGGTTCGGGCACCTTGCCGATGGCGCTGGCATATGCGCAATATATTATCTGTGCTAACACGAATGGAGAAAACAAAGGGGAAAACCAGGCCTGTAACCTCAAATTCAATACCCTCTCCCACCCTGATATGCATTTTGCCTATCCGGTGTCGAATTCCGATAAAATCAAAAGCCATGCGGTAAGCGACCACTATATCCAAGCATGGCGAACCTTCATGAAAGAGCAACCCTATGGAAACCTGTTCGATTGGTACCGGTTGATCGGCATCGAAAAAAAACAGGGCCAAATCGGAGTTGACGAAGCACAGGACGTGGTCAAAAAACTGGCGCTAAAATCGTACGAAGGTGGTCATAAGGTGATGCTGATCTGGATGGCCGAAAAAATGAACCTATCCGCCTCGAACAAGCTCCTCAAACTTATCGAGGAGCCCCCGAACAACACCGTTTTTATCTTGATCGCGGAAGATGAGGAGCAGCTTATTCAGACCATAAGATCGCGTTGCCAGACCTTACATTTTCCACCCTTGGCGGAAGAGGCGATGGCGAATGCCCTCGTCGAAAAAGGATTGGTGCGGGAAGAAGCCCTGCGCATCGCCCATGAGGCCGATGGCAATTTCAACAAGGCCCTGGACCTCATGAACAAAGATTCGGAAGACCTCGTTTTCGAAAAGTGGTTTGTGCAATGGGTACGCAGCGCTTTCAAGTCTAAAGGAAACAAAGCGGCTATTCACGAACTCATACTTTGGAGCGAAGAGGTCGCCAAGACCGGCCGGGAGACCCAAAAGAATTTTTTACAGTATTGCCTAACGGTTATGCGCCAAGCCTTGCTGATTAACTTCAACACGGGCGAACTGGCCTATATGCGTATTCACGTAGACGGCTTTCAACTGGATAAATTCGCACCCTTCGTTCACGAGAATAATATTATGGATATCGTCGATGAACTAGAAACAGCAATTTACCACATTGAACGCAACGGCAATTCCAAGATCATCTTGACGGATCTGTCGATTAAACTTACCCGGCTTTTGCACCGGCCCGCACGGTCCATAGCTCCTTAACGGTCAATATTGGCAGATGATTGCGGCAGATTTCGTATTGTGCGTGCCGCGCTTGGCGCTAAGCGCATAGCTTTTACTTTTTATACTTGTCGTTCAAAAGCTTCACCATCTCATCGGTAAGATCTTTGGTTTCGTCACCGTAAAGCACGCTACCACCATCACCCCCACCTAATATATAGGTATATCCGTTCGCCATGCCATAGGCCTCGACCTCTTTTTTGACCTTGCTCACAATACTGTCCATTTCAGTCTGACCGAGGGCCTGCAGCTGCTGGTCTTCTTGTTGTAGTTGTTGACCGATCATCTGGCCGCGTTGTTGCATTTGGCCATATTGCTCCTGGGCCTTTTTCTGCGACATTTTTTCAGCCTCTGCCTGAAAGGCCTGTGCTTCTGCCTGAAATGCCTGTGAGATACTATCCCTTTTCTTGTTCAAGGCTTCCGCCTTGACTTTAAAGTCGGCCTCAACATCTATTTTTTGCTGATATTCGTCCATTAGTTTTACATTATCGACATATCCGATTTTTGCCTGCTGCTGGCAAGAAGCCAATCCTAAAACCGTAAAGATCCAAAATATCTTACCTATACTACTCCCTTTTGTTTTCATCTTAATCTATCCTATTTAAAATATTACCCTTTTGTGCCATTTTTGGCTGCGCAAAAATAGAAAAGCTTTTTGAAAGGATATAGGGGAAAGTCAAGAGATATCCATTTATACCAATCTCAACTCCTTTTTTAAAATTGAAGTCCATTTAGCCTCTATAAGCGTATCCTATCATATCCATATAGTCGATAAGTGAAAACTATTGAAATTCAATCCTATTAAACCGATTCATTTGATGTTTCTGCAAATAAATGAAACGTAGGCTTTCATGGCCACAAAGCTTTCTTAAAACGCCTATTATTAGGCTTTAGTTTTCTATGATGGATTTTTGATGGTTCGGAGGCTAACTTTTGCGTGAAAATCAAGAAAATTCAACAGCAGAAATTGGAATCTTCTTTAGGGTTCCTTTTTTTGAAGAATATAAATAATTGAGGAATGCTCTTTAGTCCTCCATCCGTTAACATTGGAAAGCAATCCCACGAAAAAGGCCTTTATAAAATTCTGTTTGCCCGTCTTATATTTCTCGGAAAGCAAGGAAACATAGAAGGCGTCAAAGATCATAGGTTTAGTTTGTACTACGTTTAATCCGTGTTTAGCGAATACCTTTTCAATAGAAGTTCTTGAAAAATGCCATAGGTGACGGGGAACGTCATACGCTGCCCAAAATTCTTTATAGTGTTTCGCATCATACGATTTAAAGTTAGGGACGGCAACAACCATCGTGCCATCATCCTCCAGACGCCACACGAGTTGTAAAATCTGATTCTCCAAATCCGGCAGATGTTCAAGTACATGCCACAATGTGATGACCTGAAACTGCTTTTTAGGCAATGCGTCCATATCGCGACACAGTTCCATTCGCTTTTCCCGAGAGCGCATTCGAGCATCGCGACTGGGCTCCACCCCTTCTACGGACCATCGGTTCCTTTGGGCGGCCAACAGAAAATCGCCGGTACCGGCACCGAAATCCAAAAGTGATCTATTGTCATTTGCATAACCCTTGATGAGTTGTGTTTTCATCCAAAGACTAAAGGTTTTGACCGCTTGATACATTTTATCCGAAAACGTACTATTGGCATCGGTGTGCGAAATGTACGCTTCGCTTTGGTAATAGAGATCTAGATTTTCCGGTTGAGGCCGGGTCACCAGCATTTGTAGATCTTCGTCGAGCAGCAATTCAAAGGCTTCACCGGTAACCGAGAAATCCTTAGTTCTTAAAAACGGTTTCATTGTAGTTATGGGTAGTCAAATATTCTCGCTTCAAAGTCCGAAGATACTTTAAAACCGATTCCCTTTAAAGCGCATCGATCTGTAAATAATCTTTCCGTTCCACGTGGAACATGACCACTTTATCTTCCCAGATACACTAACAAAACACTAATATCCGACGGGTTCACCCCGCTTACCCTTGCCGCTTGTGCAATGGTGACCGGCTGTATGGCCGAAAGCTTTTCCCGGGCTTCGAACGAGAGTGATTTCAGTTTGGTATAATCGAAATTTTCGGGAATCGTTACATTTTCCAACCGCTGTAGCTTATCCGCATTGTTCTTCTCCTTTGCGATGTATCCAGAATACTTAACTTGTATTTCCGTTTGTTCCAACACCTCTCTATCAAGATGGTTATCTTCAACAAAGCCGGAAACTGGTTCTAGTTCCAGCATGTGCTCCATCCTGACCTTCGGACGCGAAAAGACCTTGAACATCTTGTCGGATTGTTTTACCAAAGCGGAATCCAATCGGTTCAAAATGGGATTTATATCCTCTGGAAGCACGCTCGTCTCCCTAAAAAAGTTGACGAAAGCATCGGATTTCCGCTCCTTTTCTTCCATCTTTCTTAAACGTTCTTTACTGGCCAACCCGATATCAAAACTTTTGGGAGTCAATCGCAAATCCGCATTATCCTGTCTCAAAAGCGTTCGGTACTCGGCTCGGGAGGTAAACATGCGATATGGCTCTTCCGTGCCCTTTGTTATAAGATCGTCAATCAAAACGCCGATATAGGCTTCGTCCCTTTGCAAGATAAAAGATTCCTTTTCGTTCCCCTTAAGGTGTGCGTTGATACCCGCCATGAGCCCTTGCGAAGCAGCTTCTTCGTAGCCGGTCGTACCATTGATCTGTCCGGCAAAATACAGGTTTTGGACCAATTTGGTTTCCAGGGTGTGCTTGAGTTGCGTGGGTGGAAAATAGTCATATTCGATAGCATACCCCGGTCTAAAAAACTTGACCTTCTCAAACCCTTTGACCGATTTCAACGCCTTGAATTGTACATCCTCGGGCAACGAAGTGGAAAAGCCATTGACATACACTTCAACGGTATTCCACCCCTCGGGCTCCACGAAAATTTGGTGGCTGTCCTTATCCGCAAAGCGGTCGATCTTATCTTCAATAGAGGGGCAGTAGCGTGGGCCAATACTTTTAATCCGTCCGTTGAACATGGGGGAACGGTCAAAACCCTCGCGGAGCAACTCATGGACTTTAGGGCTCGTATGGCTCATGTGGCAATCCCGCTGCAGTTGCAGCACAGGGGTATCCAAATAAGAAAATTTCTCGGGTCGATCATCGCCGGGCTGTGGAATCATAACGGAATAGTCCAATGAACGGCCATCGACCCTTGGCGGAGTTCCGGTTTTCATTCGCCCACTTTCGAATCCAAAATCCCTTAGCTGTTCGGTAATTCCTGTGGCTGCTCTTTCCCCCGCCCTACCGCCGCCGAATTGTTTTTCGCCGATATGGATCAACCCGTTTAGAAAGGTGCCGTTTGTTAGCACAACCGCTTTGCTTTTTATCTCCAATCCCAAAGAGGTGCGTACTCCGACTACTCGATTATTCTCTACAATCAGACCGCTGACCATTTCTTGGTAGAAATCACAGTTCGGAGTGTTCTCCAAAGCAAGCCGCCATTCTTCAGCAAACCGCATACGGTCGCTCTGCGCACGTGGACTCCACATTGCCGGCCCCTTTGATTTATTCAGCATCTTAAACTGGATGGCGGATTTGTCAGTGATAATTGCACTATAGCCGCCAAGGGCATCAATCTCTCGTACAATCTGACCTTTGGCGATGCCGCCCATGGCCGGGTTACAGGACATCTGCCCGATGGTTTGCAGGTTCATGGTCACCAACAAGGTTTTAGAGCCCATGTTGGCGGCGGCGGCGGCGGCTTCCGCCCCAGCGTGGCCTCCTCCTACTACTATGACGTCATACTGTTCTGGGAACATCGAAATTAAATTTATTGGCTTTTCAGCATTGTTCTAATGGCAACTTTCACATATGTTTTCAAAATTCTATTCGTGGGCGATGCGATTACCTACCCGCACGGTAGTTGTTTCGAAGAAGGAAAAACGTGTCAATAGTATCGGCAACAAATCTCAATCCTCTTTATTGTTCCACGTGGAACAATTTTATTTTTTCGTCTTCCTTGCCGCGCATTTCAGCGCTCCCTACTTCAGATTTATCCGTGTATTCGAACAGGTGGAGTAGGCCATGCGCCATGACCCGAAGCAGCTCTTCATCGAAGTCGGTTTTGAATATCCCCGCGTTCTCCCTTACCCTGTCGATCGAAATAAAAATATCCCCGCCGATTCGCTTTCCTTCCGAATAGTCAAACGTTATTATATCGGTTAACGCATCATGCAACAGGTGTTTTTTATTCAACTCCAAGAGGTAATTGTCCGAACAAAAAATATAGGCGATTGGCCCCAGCATCCCCGCTTCCGAATAAATCACTCTACTTAACCAGTCGGCAAACTTGGTTTCATCATCCAATTGAAAATCCGTTTCATAGTGGAACTCAATCATTGCTCTTAAAATAGTCTTTGACCTTGTTCTGAAAATCGGGCCGTAAAGGTAAGGCTTGTCGATCTAAAATTTCGATTTCATTGCGATAATTCTCTAGCGCGGGAGGCTTGGTAATTATCGGATTTTTGAAATCCTTGGTATTCGTATTGCTTTCGCGTTCGGATTTCTGCCCTTGTTTCAATGCGGCATTCTCAAGTTTCAACAGTTCATATTGAATGTTATTAATTTTGAAAATGCTCCGCTGCGTAACGCCATTTTCCATCAGGTCGTTCTCAAAATCTTCCATTTGTTTGAGAAGCTTTTGCCCCAGTTTTTGATCGCTGGCATTGATCATGTCCTGCAACTGCTGTTCCAGCTTCTGTCGAATCATCTGTTGCTCCTTGTATATTTCATAAATTTCCTGCAGTTCCGCTTCGCTGGGTTGCCCGTCCCCCTGACCTTGTCCGCCTTGATTGCCGTTTTCACCTGTCGAACCCTTACCCTCTTTTCCTTCGCCCTTTTCGCCGCCTTGACCCTTCTGACCTTCACCATCTATGTTGCCCTGACCCATTTTGGACTCCCCCTCGCCCTCGCCCTCGCCCTCGCCCTGCTGTTGACCATCTCCCTTCTGCCCTTGGCCCTGTCCCTTCTGCGGTTTGCCCTGCCCTTGTTGGCCCATGCCCTCCATTTTCTCCTTGAGTTCACCTTGGCCTTTGATGATATCGGGCAATTGAAAATCCTGCCCCTGTCCTTGGCCCTTGCCAGCCTGCATGCTTTGCTGCATGTTGTCAAGCATATTGGCCAAGAAATCGGCCAGGCTGTTGGAAGCGTTCATGACATATTTTTGATAGGATACCCCTTGGTATATCTGGCTCTCGGCCATACTTTCGAGGGACTTATCCATATTGTAATAAACCTCGGTTATCTGCTCGTTGACGAATTCGGAAAGCTCTGCCCGTCGAAGGGACAATGCAAAAAGGCTATCATCTACATGTCCGAAAAGGTCGCGCAACTCCTGTTGCTCGCGGACAGTCCCAGAAAATTGGGCATTATCGACATCGGCGTCCTCTAGACTATCGTACAGCCGTTCTTGCTTGAAAGAAAACGTAACCAAGTTGTCAAGTATTTGCCGCAGCATTTCTGCATCTTCGGTAATACTGGATTCCCCTCCGCCACCTGAGGAGGATTCCTCGAGTGCCTCGCTCATTTCCTTCATTTTCTGGGCAGCGGATTTCTGCTTCTTACTAGCTCCTTCCGCCGCCTTTTCTTTTTCTTCGGGCTGCGAAGACTCCTCTGCCCCTTGATGTTTGTTGATCTGTTCCAACGCATCTTGCTGGTCTTGTTTTACCGCTTCCTTCATAGTGTCGTCGATATTCAGCTCGATAGGCTTTTTCAGCTTTTCGTTATCCTTTTTTAACTCCTCCAATTCCTTGGCCAGCTGTTCGAAGTTGTCGTTCAGCTTCCGTTGTTCGGTATCGGAAAAATCCTGACCTACTTTCATTTTGGAGAGTAATTCTTGGCGCTTGGCCTCCGCAGCAAGGTCTTTGGCCAATTGTGATGCCTTTTCCGTTACATAATACCGTTTGGTCAATTCCAACAGTTGCTCTAAGTTTCGCTCGCTGTTCTGTTGCTTCTTGCCGAGCTCCTCCAAGCGTTTGGTCAGTTCTTCCTTGTCGATTTTGTCGGCGATCCTGTTGAGTTCCTCGAGTAGCTTTTCGTTCTTTTTGGCCTCCAGTTCCTGACGTTCCAAGCGCTCTTTCAACATTTGGTTCATTTGGTCGCCTTTCTCCCCTTTGTCCAAATTCTCCTTAAGCTGTTTGCTGAATTTCTGCATCAGGTTTTCTTGCTGCCGCTGCTTCTGTAAAAAATCCTTGACCTGTGTCCGATCATTGAAATTCAATTGCTTTTTTTCTTTTTGCTCAAGGCCGATATCCTTTAGCGTCACTTTTTGCTCCTTGAACCTGCCCAAGGATTTATCCATGTTGTTGATTAGTGATTGCTGCGACTCGAGCTCTTGGTTGCGCAACTGGTCATCGTCGAGCAAAGTCATTAAAAACACCTGGCTCTTCGCAGTTTTTCCCTGGTGGATGGCATCATTATCCGTTGCCGTAAAGTAGAAACTGTAATTTTTTCCGGATTCCAATTCCAAGCCCGAAGGAAAAGTATAATAGAACTGGTCGAAATTGGCATTGGGCGCATTCAGGGGCACTACCTGCAGGTCTTCAGGAGTATCATTGGGATAGCAAACCAGTTTTATACTCTTCAGTTTATAATCATCGGAAGCCTCCCCGGCGTAGTAGGAAACGTTCGGGTTCAGGGAATCCAATACTTGATTCACCTTTATAGTTGGATAAGCATCCTTGATGACCATAAAGCGGTATCCCAGTTTTTCATAGTCCTGAATATTTTTGTTGGATGTGGATAATTCATAGGGATACTCCGAATAGATGTTTTTAGACAGTTCAAATAGGTTCCCATCTCTGGCAAAAGATAGTGTAGTGTCCTTTTCGATCAACCGGATGTCCTCCGCATTTTGACCCTCGATTTCCCAGGATACTTTGGTGCCTTCTGGAAATGTAGCGTTACCTGTACTACGCAGCACTTCGGAAGAACGGTTGGTATAATTGGGATAGTCCAAAGTAATCCGGAAGTCTTGAATGGAGGGTGTGGTAAGTGCATTCAACGTGAAGGGTCTGGATACGACGCCATTAGCCCTAAATGAGAAGGTTGTGCGCATCAATGGAGGTGTAAAGGTATACTGATACCGTCCGTTTTGTTTTTGCAACAACGAAATAGTACCGTCGATATCGATATAAACTTCCTCAGGCTGTACCGCTCCCTCCGTGAGGACTTCTATTGTATACGGCTTTGTATCCAAAACATTCAAATCCTCCGAGAAAAGCCGGAAATGAAATGGAGCTGGCGGTTCATAGGCTAGATCAAAATTGACCACACGGTCTGCAGAACCGAAAAAGGAAGCCAAATTTCCCGAAAGCCAAATCAGGCCAAAAAGCAGGACAGGTAAAATAAGATATTTGGTATATTTCAGGTTTTCACGGAAATCCACTGCCTTGGCAAAAGGAATGGGATCCATGTTTTTACTGCGTTGTTCCATACTGGCCAACAGCAATTCCGACTGATTTCTATCCTCCGCAAGCTCTAACAAGTTATAGAGCTTGTCCCCAACATCCGAAAAATGCTTACCGATCAACAGCGAGGCCTGCTTGTTACTAATGCCCCGTTTGAGCTTGAACAGATAGAAAATAGGCGTCAGAATATAACGGAACAGCAGAAAACATTCCACCCCGATAAAAAGCACCAAAAGCACCAAACGCCCTGTGGAATTGAGCCATAAGAAGTATTCCACCCCGAGAACGGCAAAGAAAAAAACCAGCCCGAGAACCACAAACAGCAACAGGCCCTTAATGAGCATTTTGGTATAATACTTTCGGGTAAACTGGTTCAGCTTACCTAGGATGTTGTTATAACTGGCCATACCTAACAAAGATACGAAAAAGCACAAAACCGTAGCTACGGCTATCCTGATTAAAAAGGTATCCGTTAGGGCATAAAAGCCAAAAATCTCGGTTCCAAATACTAACTCAAGACGAGTTCGTTATCTTTGCCCTATGAAAGAAAATTTTAGGGTCCGTTTTGCGCCCAGCCCGACCGGGCCATTACATATCGGTGGTGTCCGTACAGCGTTGTTCAATTATCTATTCGCCAAAAAGCACGATGGCGTGTTCATACTACGGATCGAGGATACCGATCAAAATCGATATGTAGAAGGTGCCGAACGGTATATTGTCGATGCCTTGGATTGGTGCAATATCCCCTTTGATGAAGGACCGGGAAAAGAAGGCGGCTACGGCCCCTACCGTCAGAGCGAGCGGAAGCACCTTTACGAAAAATACGCGCAAGAACTCATCGACAAGGGAAAGGCCTATTACGCTTTCGATACCTCCGAAAAGCTTGACCGGCACCGCAAAGACCATGAAGTCAAGGGAAAGACTTTTATATACAATTGGCACAATCGATTGAAGTTGGATAATTCGCTGTCGTTACTGCCCGAGGAAGTCAAAAATCGCTTGGATGCGGGAGAGGATTATGTCATCCGGTTTTTAACGCCCCCGGACGAAACCCTTCATTTAAAGGATGTCGTCCGCGGCGCCATAGAAATCGACACCAACACCTTAGACGATAAGGTTCTTTTCAAGAGCGACGGGATGCCCACATACCATTTGGCCAATATAGTAGACGACCATTTGATGGAAATCAGCCACGTCATCCGTGGTGAGGAATGGCTGCCATCTCTTTCCTTGCACCAACAGTTGTACGATGCCTTTGGATGGGATGCCCCTGAATTCGCACATCTGCCCTTAATCCTCAAACCGACCGGAAACGGAAAATTAAGCAAAAGGGATGGGGAAAAAGGCGGGTTCCCGATATTTCCGTTGCAGTGGAAAGAATCGACCGGCTATCGGGAAGCGGGCTACTTTCCAGAGGCCGTAATCAACTTCTTGGCGTTTTTAGGTTGGAACCCCGGTACGGAACAGGAAATATTCAGTTTGAGCGAGCTCGTTCAAGCCTTTAGCCTAGATCGGGTGAACAAATCCGGCGCACGCTTCGATCCCGATAAGACCGTTTGGTACAATCATCACTATTTGCAGGGTAAGACCGATGAAGAATTAACGTCTTTGTTTATGCCCTTTCTGAAGAAGCAGATTGACTTAGGTCTCGACTGCGCTCGACCTGACCATGTCCGGAAAGTAGTTTCTTTACTAAAGGAACGTGCAAACTTCGTTTCCGATTTTTGGGAGCTTTCGGACTACTTTTTTGTCGCTCCGACTTCCTACAACGAAAAAGCGGTGACAAAACAATGGAAGGAAGGTACTCCAGATGTGCTAACCCAATTGGTATCTTTCTTGGAAACCGTTAATGATTTTTCAGCCGAAAATTTGGAAAGCCTAATAAAACAATGGATTTCGGAACAGGAGCTTTCCTTTGGAAAAGTGCTGCCACCGTTGCGTCTGGTTATCGTTGGGGACATGAAAGGCCCGCATTTATTCGATATCATGGGGACTATCGGGAAAGCGGAGAGTATTAGGCGGATTCACAGTGCCATTGCTTCAATTGGGTAGAAATTTAAATCAACAGGGTATACGAATCTTCCCTAAAGAATAAGGGATTTGGCTCTACTTGCGGTGACGGAGGGATTGAATTGCAAATTTTTGGAATTTGGTGCTGTCCCTTGAATTTTTCGAGTCCCGTGAAGTGCCCTTGTAACAAACTTCCCAAAAACGCTACAAATATGCTAAACTCTTACTACCTTCATTAAATCAACTAAAAACAGAACATAATGGGCAATTTTCTTCTTATCCCCGTACTCTTTATTGCGGTGGTTATCCTTTTTTCCTCCTTTTTTACTGTAAAGCAACAAACAGCGGTCGCCATTGAGCGGTTCGGCAAATTCCAAAGTATCCGAGGCTCCGGTCTGCACATGAAAATTCCCATCGTAGACCGAATTGCGGGGCGTCTTAGCCTTAAAATACAGCAATTGGATGTCATCGTCGAAACCAAGACCCTGGACGATGTTTTCGTTAAGCTAAAAATCTCGGTTCAGTATGTAGTGCTTAAGGACAAGGTCTATGAGGCGTTCTACAAACTGGAATACCCGCACGAGCAGATTACATCGTACGTTTTCGACGTGGTGCGTGCAGAAGTACCTAAAATGAAGCTTGACGACGTGTTCGTCAAGAAAGACGATATCGCCATTGCCGTCAAGACCGAGTTACAAGAGGCCATGTTCGACTATGGTTTTGATATCATAAAGACCTTGGTAACCGATATTGACCCCGACGCACAGGTCAAGGAAGCGATGAACCGTATCAACGCTTCAGAGCGCGAAAAGATTGCGGCCCAGTTTGAAGGGGATGCCGCACGTATCCTTATTGTTGAGAAAGCAAAGGCCGAAGCGGAAAGCAAACGTTTACAGGGCCAGGGTATCGCCGACCAGCGTCGCGAAATTGCACGAGGCCTTGAAGAATCGGTAGAAGTGCTGAATAAGGTTGGTATCAACTCTCAGGAAGCCTCGGCGCTCATCGTGGTAACCCAACACTACGACACGCTACAGTCTATAGGCGAAGCGACCAACACTAACCTGATCCTTTTACCGAATTCCCCGCAAGCGGGTAGTGATATGCTGAACAATATGGTCGCTTCATTCACGGCCAGTAACATGATCGGGGAGGAGATGAAAAAGAAGAATCCGCCGAACTTGGGAGGAAAGAAATAGCAGGATAGTAGGGAAATCACACCCGAAGTTTCGGGGCCAAACTCCCAAACTCCATTGTTTATGGGTTTATGAAATTGAAAAAACCCCAACAACCATAGGTTAATCGGGATTTTTATTGGGGGATTTCAGCACTTTCATTTACTAAACCTCTTCAAAACTTTTTTAGCGAAAAGCGAGATCAGAAAACTTTTGATCAGTCCTCCAAAACCTCCGAGAAGACTGGAAAGTTGTAGGCTGTGCTTGGTCTGACTGAAATTCATCTTCAGATTCTCCAAATCAATCTGTCGTTGCAGTTTTAAAATCTTAAGATCGTTGTCGATTTCCTTGAACGATGTATATTTTTTAGGGATCATATCTCGTCAAAATAGAATTCTGAAAACTTTTTCAGTAGCGGCTTTCTTAGCGTATGCCTAAAAATATATATTAATAAGCCTACCAACAAGTAAAACCCACCAACGATTAGAAAGCCCAAAGAGGTTTTTTCCAGCTCGGTCCCTATCCAAAAAGCGGCACCGATGGACAAGAACAACAAGGCCATAATAAGCATTATACCTACAGAAGCAATCTTTACGAACACCATGACGCCCCTCATAAGGACTTTAAAGCCCTTGAGCTTGTAAAATTCCCTACTAGATTCGATGTACGAGCGTGCTGTAGCTTCTGCCTCGGAAAAGTTTTCCTTTACTTCTTCAAATGCCATATATTATTTCTGGAGTTGGGCATTTTTCTTTCTTAGGTCTTCCAATTTCTTTTCAAGACCCAATATGATGTCATCGGCCTTATAGCTCATGTTCGAGATGGTCTTGTCCAGCCTGGCTTCAAAATCCAACTTCTTGGCCTCTGCCGTTTTGGTCAATTCATCTGTTGCATGCGATATCCGGCTAACGATATCATCACTGGTCTTTCTGGCCTGTTTGCTGATTTTCTTTCTGGTGTTGTCTCCCTTGTCGGGCGCATACAAAATTCCTACACCCGCTCCAATCGCGGCTCCGGTCAACAACGCTAACATTATACTTCCACTATCCTTTGACATATTTTTAAATTTTAAATTATTACTTGGTTTATAAAGTTGTTAAGTTCTATTCCATTATAACTATAACCTATAAATATTATACAGTGCAATATACTAGAAAAAAATGTGTCGGTTTACCCCTATCACAGCAAAAATTAACACAAGCGAACATTTATGGCGGAAATGCCCTTAGGAGAGCCTTTCATGCGCAAAAAACTATCCTATCAACGCAGAACCAGGGAATTTCCCAAAAAGCACGGCAAATCTCCTTTAATCAAGCCTTTTTATATGGCCAAAATCTATCGGTCCCGGTTGTTGGATAGTTAGTCTTTATTTGCCCTGAATCTTCGCCCAAGCATCCCGCAACCCGACTGTACGGTTGAAAACCAACTTTTCTTGGGAAGAATCGGGATCGACGCAAAAATAACCCAATCGCTGAAACTGTACGCGATCGCCAATTTTCGCTTCCCTAAGGCTGGGCTCCAGATACGCCGTAATGACTTTCAACGCATCCGGATTGATGAAATCCATATACTCCTTATCCTTATGCGTATCCGGACTTTCATCCGTGAACAAACGGTCGTATAGCCTAACCTCTGCTTCTATGGCGTGTTTTACGGAAACCCAATGCAGCGTTCCTTTTACCTTTCGCATACTCTCCTCGGTGCCGCTGCCACTTTTGCTTTTAGGGTCATACGTGCATTGAATATCCACAATATTCCCATCGGTATCTTTTGTGCAGCTTTCTGCCTTTATGATGTAGCCGGACTTCAATCGCACCTCACCGCCTAGCTTAAGGCGGAAAAATTTGCGGTTGGCCTCTTCCATAAAATCGGCCCTTTCAATGTAGATTTCCTTGGAAAAAGGGATTTCCCGCGTGCCTGCGGATTCATCTTCGGGATTGTTCTCGGTTTCCAGCCCTTCTTCTTCTCCCTCTGGATAATTGCTAATAACTACCTTGACGGGATCAAGAACGCCCATAACCCTAGGGGCTATTTTGTTCAAATGTTCTCGGGCATGGAATTCCAAAAGGGATACGTCGATTAGGTTTTCACGTTTGGCGATTCCGATGGTATCGGCAAAATTCCGGATAGCTTCCGGTGTATAGCCCCTTCTCCGTAAACCGGATATCGTGGGCATCCTCGGATCGTCCCATCCACCTACAATATTTTGTTCGACCAACTGCAATAATTTGCGTTTGCTGACTACGGTATGGCTCAGGTTTCTTCGCGCGAATTCGCGTTGCTTGGGGCGTATTTTTTTGGAATCTACTACTTGGTCTAAAAACCAATCATAGAGTTCCCGGTGCATCGCAAATTCCAAGGTACAAAGGGAGTGGGAGACCTGCTCGATATAGTCGCTCTCCCCATGTGTCCAGTCGTACATCGGATAAATACACCAATCGGTATTAGTTCGGTGGTGGACCTTATGTAACACTCGGTACATTATTGGGTCCCGCATCAACATGTTCTGTGAGGCCATGTCGATTTTGGCACGTAGCACATGGGCGCCTTCCTCATATTTTCCATCTTTCATTCCTTCGAACAATTCCAGATTTTCATCTATGGAACGATCTCTATTTGGACTATCGCTTCCCGGCTCATACGGTGTCCCCTTTTGAGCCGCCATTTCTTCTGAGGATTGACTATCCACATACGCCTTTCCATGCTTTATCAACATAACCGCCCAATCGTAAAGCTGCTGGAAGTAATCAGACGCATACCGTTCGGTATCCCAAGTGTATCCCAACCATTCCACATCCTTTTTAATGGCGTCTACATAGGCTTGTTCTTCTTTGATAGGATTGGTATCGTCAAATCGGAGATTGACCGGCGCATTGTATCTCAGGCCCAATCCGAAATTAAGGCTTATCGAACTGGCGTGGCCAATGTGGAGATAGCCGTTTGGCTCCGGCGGAAATCGAAAACGCAGATCGGTAGGGGAATATCCATTTTTCAAGTCTTCCTCGACGATATGCTCAATAAAATTCAATGGTTCGCCAATTTCGCTCATAGCATGATTTTTAAAACGCCCAAAGGTACGTAAAATGGGATAATCCCCTTTCATTACCTATCCCATTCATACAAATAATCCCGTTTCACAACACTTTTATCCCATGCCACAACATTAAATTTTCCACGCGTACTATATGCACCATATTTGTTGAAGTATAGCATTTTATCCCGATCCCAAATCAGGAAAAACTGGTAGTAACCCAAAAACTACGCCTACTTATGAAAGCAAAACTACTTTATTCCGTACCCAATTTCTTCATGGCTTTTCTGCTCTTTGCAGCCGCTCAGGTATCAGCACAAAGCTTGACGATTCTAGCCCCCAAACCAGCAGACAACAATAACTTATGTTCCGATCCGCCATGTAAAAACGCTTGGGACAAGGTTTGTGCGGGTGCCAACGGCAACTTTAATCAATACTTTGCCAACGTTCAGTATGCCGGAACCCCCAACAGCGACAACGAATGGATATTAGAATTGTCGAACGCTTCTGGAAGTTTTAGCAACGCCGTCGAATTGGCCCGCGAATCGAACAATAACACCGTAAAGACTAGGGGATTCGAATTTGCCATACCCACCGATACCCGTGGGGCGGCCTATGAGCTTCGGGTCAGAAGTACTAGCCCGGCGTCCTTCGGACAACCTACGTCTGCATCCTATAGTTTCTACTATATGAACTTTACCTCCGCCCTCGCCATTAGTAAGGACGGCAATGGCGTAATAGGCGACGTTTGCAGTAGTACCAACAGCGTGCGTTTGGAAGTCCACAATCTACCCTCCCCGGAAACCTATCAGTATAATTGGTACCGAAGCGGATCATTGCTCCTGACCAAAACCTATTTTATAGATGCGGCCCAAGACGGCTACTACACGGTACAAATTGACTACGGCGAATGTTCGGGAAGCGGAACCACCGACTCCAATGCCGCCCAGGTTACCCTGAACGCATCAGGACAAGGCATCGCTAT
>NZ_JBGTHY010000345.1:0-8554 GCF_041745955.1 Pricia sp. | reverse complement strand
ATCCGGATTCAGAATTGTTATCTGCTGTAGTTCTGCAGCCGAGGTTTCCGTAAAAAAAGAACTGGTTAGGCTAGCATTTATTATCACATTGGTTATGGAAGCGTCTTCGTCGATACGAATCAGGGCGTCTACACTGAGCCGTGATTGTTCAGAAGGCACATCGATGTCAACTACATCTTCGCATCCCGTAAACAGTAAAAAGCCCGTAAAAATTAGAAATAGCCTTTTCATGGTCTTAGAATTTAAAATTATAGGTCGCTGCGGGTACTATACCAAAGATCGAGGTACGAACGGCTTCATTGGCACCGGTATCTTGATTGCGCCGAAAGTTGATCGATGCTGCATTTCTTCGGTTGTACAGATTATAGATGCTGAATACCCATTCGCCCTTCCACTTTCTTTGGTCGTTCTTTTTCGGGGTCAAGGTCGCCGATACATCGATGCGGTGATAGGCAGGTAATCGCTGTTCATTCCGTAAGCCGTAATAGGGCACGGTAAGCCCCTGAAATTCGAACTGCCCAATCGGGTAATTGGTTGGCTGCCCGGTCTGATAGACAAAATTGGTATTGAAGCTCCATTTTTTGTCGAGTTCGTAACTGCCGTAAAGCGAAATATCGTGGGTTTTGTCGTAGGGCGTGTTGTACCATTCCCCGAAATTGATACCGGTTTCCATGTTCGAACGGCCATTATCCGTTTTTGGAATACGACCGGGTGTACGCTGTTCTGATCTCGATAGCGTGTAGGCCAGCCAGCCTTGGAGCCTCCCTTCGTTTTTCCGCAATAGAAATTCTAGGCCATAGGCTCTGGCTTCTCCGTTCAGTATTACGGTTTCGATGGCATCGTTGGCGATCAGGTTGGCCCCGTCGATATAATCGATGCGGTTTTGTACATCCTTATAAAAAATCTCGGTTTCCAAGGAATAATCGCCATTGGCGAAATTTCTGAAGTAGCCCACGGCATATTGGTCCAAAATCTGAGGTTTTACGAAAGGTCCGCTTGGTGTCCACACGTCCAACGGGGTAGGGGAGTTGGTGTTCGATAAAAGATGTAGGTACTGCGCCAAGCGGGTATAGCTGGCCTTAAATGAATTGTCGTCGTTCAGGGTGTAAGCCATTGAAAGTCTAGGCTCTAAATTATTGAAGGTCGCCAGATTACTGCCCCGACCGGGATTGATGGTGCGAATGGGATCAGCCTCTTGATATACGAGTAAAAAAGGATCGAATAGTACGGGATTATCGTTTTGATATACATTCAGTTCATCTTGCCCGAGTCTTATAAAGTTGCTGAAGCGTAGACCGTAATTCAGGCTTAACTTTGGTGTGATGTCATGCTCCACTTCGATGTAGGCCGCGAATTCGTTGGCATATTTTTGAATGAGCTGCTCTTCCAAAATTCCCGAATCCGCTCGACTGGGCTCGATTTTACCAGGATTGAACCGATAGTAGATATCGTTGATACCATAATTTATCTGTAACTTATCGTTGACATAATGCTTGAGGTCATATTTTACATTGAAGTTTTGGATACCTGAATTCCAATTGAAGCCAACGAAATCAAGTTTGAGACCATAGTAATAGTCCGAATAAATGAGGGAGAGGTTGGAGAACAGTTTGTCGGAGAAGAGATGGTTCCAGCGAAAATTACCGACGGCATTGCCATACGTGTTGACAAAGCTATCGCTGATGCTAAAAACATCCCTACCGAAATAACCGGATAGAAAAACGCTGTTCCGGTCGTTGATGTTGTAGTTTATCTTGGTATTCAGGTCATAGAAATACGCTTTATTGTCCACATCGAAGAGCGGTAGGAACAGGTGGGCGTACGATGAGCGGCCACCGACCAAGAATGCGGCCTTATCCTTTACGATGGGGCCTTCTGCCAGCAGTCTGCTCGCCACCAGTCCGATGCCCCCATTTACCTTGAACGCCTTACTGTTGCCTTCCTTTTGGAAAATATCCAGCACCGACGAGACCCGGCCACCATAACGTGCGGGAATTCCCCCTTTATATAACTTGATATCCTTGATGGCATCGGGATTGAAGACCGAGAAAAAACCGAACAGGTGTGAGGAATTGAAAATGATCGCTTCGTCCAACAGTATCAGATTCTGGTCCACCGCACCGCCGCGAACATTAAATCCGGATGCGCCCTCACCGGCATTTGTCACGCCGGGCAAGAGCAAGATGGACTTGATTACGTCGGCCTCGCCCAAGATTACCGGAATCTTTTTAATAGTGGCAGCCGATAAGGTATTGACGCTCATCTGCGGCTTCCGGATGTCCATTTTTTCCACGTCCTCTGTTACCACGACCTCATCAAGCGCTTCGGCGGCCTCTTCCATTTTGATGTTGAACTTTAAATTTTGGGAAAGATCGATGGTCTGCACTACTTCCTTGAAACCTAAATAGCTTACCTGAAGCTGATACTCCCCTTCGGGAAGTGTGATGGAATAAAAACCATATTCATTGGTGGTTACCCCGGTTCGTAATTCTGGTATGGCAACGGTGACGCCGATGAGGGTTTCATTGCTGGCTGCTTCGGAAACGGTGCCACTGATGGTATATTTTTGTTGTGGGAAAGCTAGTAGGTAGCTGTGGAGAAAAATTAAAAGGAGGATTCGGGTCTTTCTATCCATCAAAGACGATTTTTTTAGGCTCGGGCGATGTTCCGTAAATGTAAATAGAAATTAACCTCTGTCCGCTACGTTAACAATTATTTAAAAAAAAGACCGCTGTCGGTGGACAATGGTCTTTTAAAGGATTTTACTTTACGGCATCGGGCATCGGGTATCGGGTATCGCCCACTTCTAAATATTCGCCAGTATCCCGTTCAGGGTTTTACTTGGCCGCATTGCTTCCTCTACCATTTTTGGATCGGGCAGATAATATCCCCCGATTTTCTGCGGACGACCTTGTGCGGCAATGAGCTCCCCGGTTATTTTTGATTCGTTTTCATGTAGGGTTTCGAAAACCTCCGAGAACCTTGATTTCAAATCTTTATCTTTATTTTGTTCGGCCAAAGCTTCGGCCCAATATAGCGCCAAGTAGAAATGGCTGCCTCGGGTATCAAGTTCGTTGACCTTGCGGGAAGGTGATTTATCGTTGATGAGAAATTTTTCCGTAGCGGTGTCCAAAGCGTCGCCAAGAACACGGGCTTTTTCGTTGTTGTATTTCTCGCCGTAAAAATCCAGCGAAACTCCCAAGGCCAAGAATTCACCTAGGGAATCCCACCGAAGATGCCCTTCTTCCAAGAACTGTTCCACGTGTTTTGGCGCGGAACCGCCGGCTCCTGTCTCAAAGAGTCCACCGCCGTTCATCAAGGGAACGATCGATAGCATCTTTGCGCTGGTACCGACTTCCAGAATAGGGAAAAGGTCGGTAAGATAATCCCGCAAAACGTTGCCGGTTACGGATATGGTGTCCTTTCCTTCCTTAATACGCTGTAATGTGAATTTTGTGGCTTCTAGAGGAGATAAAATGCGGATGTCAAGACCTGAGGTATCGTGTTCGGGCAGGTAGTCGTTCACTTTTTTAATCAGTTGCGCGTCGTGGGCACGGGCCTCGTCCAACCAAAAAACGGCCGGATCTTTTGTGGCCCGGGCACGGGAAACCGCTAGCTTGACCCAATCCTGAATAGGGGCGTCCTTCACTTGGCACATCCGCCAGATATCTCCCTTTTCCACGGAATGCTCGAACAGCACGGCATCTGAGTTCAAATCCATTACCTCGACCGTACCGGCGGTACCGATTTCGAAAGTTTTATCATGTGAGCCGTATTCCTCGGCCTTTTGCGCCATAAGGCCCACATTGGGCACCGTACCCATGGTGGTCGGGTCAAAAGCGCCGTGTTTTTTACAGAAAGCTATAGTGGCGGAATAGACATCGGCGTAACTGCTATCGGGAATTACGGCCTTGGTATCCTGTGTTTTCCCCTCGGCGTTCCACATCTTTCCAGCGTTGCGGATCATGGCTGGCATCGAGGCATCGATGATTATATCACTGGGTACATGCAGATTCGTAATGCCCTTATTGGAATTGACCATGGCCAGATCCGGCCCATTAGAGATGGTTTTTTTGATATCGTTTTCGATTTCCTCGCGTTTACCGGAAGGCAGTTCGTCAAGTTTGCGGTAAAGATTTTCGAGTCCGTCATTGGCGCTGATGCCTAATTTCTGGAAAGTGGAATCGTGTGTATTGAAAACGTCCGCAAAAAATACTTCGACGGCATGGCCGAATATGATTGGGTCGGAAACTTTCATCATGGTAGCCTTTAAGTGCAATGAAAAAAGTACTCCTTTTTCGTTGGCATCTTTCACCTGTTTTTGAAGGAAGGCCATCAAGGCTTTTTTGTCCATCACCGTAGCATCGATAATCTCACCGGCCACAAGGGAAATTTTTTCCTTTAAAAGAACGGTTTTTCCATCGTTCTGTACGAGTTGGATTTTTATATCGGTAGCCTTGTCGATGGTACGTGATTTTTCATTGGATTTAAAATCCCCATGATCCATGGTCGCGACATGCGTTTTTGAATTGGGGCTCCATTCGCCCATCGAATGTGGATTTTTCTTAGCGTAATTTTTAACCGCACGAGGTGCCCTTCTATCGGAATTACCTTCACGAAGCACTGGGTTTACGGCACTGCCCTTAATCTTATCGTATCTCGATTTTATATTTTTTTCCTCTTCGTTCGAGGGCTCATCGGTGTAATTGGGTAATGCATAGCCTTTCTCCTGCAATTCTTTGATGGCTTCCTTTACTTGGGGAACGGATGCGCTAATATTCGGCAACTTAATGATATTGGCTTCGGGATTTTTGGCCAGTTGCCCTAGCTCGACAAGGTCGTCGGAGATTTTTTGGTCGTTGTTCAAAAAGTCGGGAAAAGTCGCTATTATCCGTGCGGCCAGCGATATGTCCTTTGTTTCAAGGTCGACATCCGCGGTTTGCGCAAAAGCCTTTACAATGGGTAAAAAGGATTGGGTCGCCAAAGCCGGGGCCTCGTCAGTTTTGGTGTAGAAAATTTTGGACATGAAGGTTTTGATTTTGGAATTCGTCTTGTACTTCTATTCGGAAAACCGCGGGGGCATAGCAGCATTGTTTTTCAACATGCCCTAATAGAAAAATCCAAGAGCAGTTCTTGTTTTAAGTGGAGCAAATATACAATTTTATGTGATGTTGGGGAGGGAAAGATGAAACGGGAACGATATCGAAATTTCGATGGTATACTCCTGCCTTTTGAAAGGTCAGGAGTTTTCAAATCGCAGGAATATCAAAAAAACAAAAGCCATATCATTGTATAAATACATTGATATGGCTTTTTAGAAGTAGTTAGCGAACTTTCTTCCCTGTCTAACGACAGATCGGCAATCCTTGATCGCATTCGCATCACTCATCCTGACGTTTGAAACACTTTCCGTCCTTTAAGTATTGAACCAATGGGACTTTTTGATGTTTCTTTTCCATTGTTTTAATGTACTTGTTTCTGTACGTAAAACCGAAGTTCTACATATCCGAACCAATAATACATCCACTTAGTCTTTTTCCGAAAAGCGACAGCCTTTCGGCACCAAGCTCATTTCTGATAAGGTGATACTGATATGTAATTACCACAACACCTACAACAAAAACTAAACAATAATATAAAGAACGTGAACTTTATAACGATTTTGAAATCCGCTTTGGACAAGCATTTCTCATTATCGTAGAATAAATGTAGTGTAAAATAGTGTTATCACCAAAATATTCAACAAATTAAAAACCAACAGTATATAAACATAGGTTATGAACAATTGTTCATAAACAAAAAAACCCGTCAAGATAGTTATCCTGACGGGTCGTGTATTTACATAACAGAAAGGCTTAGGAACGTATTTCCTTAATCCGTGCTTTCTTACCGGTAAGCTCCCGGAAATAGAAAATACGGGCTCTTCGTACTTTTCCTTTTTTATTGACTTCCACCTTTTGCAAAGCAGGCATATTGACTGGAAATATTCGTTCTACCCCTACTGTACCTGACATCTTACGAATGGTAAAGGTTTCGGTAGAACCACTTCCCCTTCTCTGAATGACTACTCCCTTAAAAAACTGGGTACGTGTTTTTTCACCTTCCTTGATTTCATAGTACACCGTTATGGTATCACCTGCTGAAAATTTCGGAAACTCTTTTTTTGGAACAAATTCGTCTTCTACGAATTTTATCAATGAATCCATGATCTTGATTTATGGTTATATTCGGATCAACATTCACGATTTTCGTCAGAGGTTGATTTAACAGGATGCAAAAGTAAGGGATATATTAGAAACTGCAATGTGTTTCTTCGATTTTGTCAACAATCAAACACCAAAACACAACGCTAAACTCCGGTTTCACTCCAACAAATCCGGTCGCAGCCGTTCCGTTCGTTTCTGCGCTTCATCTTCACGCCACTCCTCGATTTTATGGAAGTTACCGCTCAGCAGTATTTCGGGCACTTTCATGCCCTTGTATTCCGAAGGACGCGTATATACCGGCGGGGCTAAAAGATTGTCCTGAAAAGAGTCGGTCAGGGCGGAGGTTTCATTATTGAGCACTCCGGGAATTAAGCGGATAACGGCGTCGCATACTATGGCCGCCGCAAGTTCACCACCTGAAAGCACGTAGTCTCCCACGGAAATTTCTTTGGTGATAAAGGCCTCCCTGACCCGGTGGTCAACACCTTTGTAGTGCCCGCAAAGAATAATGATATTTTTTAACAGCGAAAGCCCGTTGGCCATTTTTTGGGTTAGCGTAGCGCCGTCGGGAGTCATGTAAATGACTTCATCGTAGTCCCGTTCCGCTTTAAGGGCGGCGATGCACCTGTCGATAGGTTCGATCATCAACACCATTCCCGCGCCGCCGCCGAACTGATAGTCGTCCACTTGGTTGTAGCTTTTGTCGGTATGGTCCCTAAGATTGTGCATGTGGACTTCTACCAAACCCTTTTCGATGGCCCTTTTTAGTATTGACGCTCCGAACGGACTTTCCAACAGCTCCGGTAGAACGGTGATGATATCGATGCGCATATAGGGGCGTAAACTTAAAAAAGCTCCGAGGGGAGCTTTTTTGGTTTCTATTTCTGTTTTTTGTATTTATTGATTTCGTCCTGTAGCTCCCTACTTATCTTTTGCTCCCTTTCTAAAGCCCTTCTTCGATGGTCTTCGTATTCCGTTTCCAGTTCCGAAAGATTAGTCTTGGCTTCTTGGGTAAGGATATTGCTGTTCCTGAATCTATAGATAAAGAAAAGCAATAGAATGAGCAGTCCGGCGATGACCGTCCATAATATGGCGTTGTAAGTGCCTTTCGACACCGCAATGCCCAAGAACGACATATTGTCTTTCTCTTCGGTAACGACTGCAAGACTATTGGTGGTATCCTCCAGTTTTTTTTCCAAGGAAGTTATGGTCGATTCGTGGCCCGCAATGGTAGCTTTCAGTTCAGCGGCACGCGTATTGAAGCCACTAAGGGTGTCCAAAACATTTTGGCGAAGCTGGTCCAAAGAAATTGTGCGTACCACTTCGTATCTTTTTCCATCCGCCCTGTAGTTTCCCGATTTTTCATAAACGAACTCAAACTGGCTATCGATTGGTCCATTTTCCAACGACGATCCTTCATCTTGTTCTTCGTCCTGGGCGTGCGAAAATTGCAGGCCAAAAGTCAACAAGACCGCTACCATTAATACTATTCTAAAACCTTTCATGTAAAGTTGAGTCTTTGCGTTAATGATTTAGAAGGCGAAAGTAATTCAATATTCTCAATTTAGAAAAAAAATTGCCCATAAGGTTGGATTTAAGCGGGTCGGTACCCATAAAAAAACGCCCGGTTTCGGACGTTTTTTATTTTAAGGATGTTCCCAACTTATTGAAAAATAAGCTTTTCGCGTTCCCCATCTTCGTTCAACATAGTGATAACGGTCTTTTCATATTTCGAAATCCGTCCGAAAAGGGCGCGCGCTTCTTGAATGTCATTGATTTCCTCATCGCCGAGAGCCAGTAAAATTTTTCCGTCAAGTCCGTAGCCGCGATATCTTTCGGGAACGCCTACGATACGCACTCCGGAATTTATCTTAAACATTTTACGTTCTTTATCCGTCAGATTTTTTACCTCGAGACCCATTTCGGGAACCACCAAGGTCTGTATTTCGCTGAGCATCACGGGAAGGGTCAATTTTTCACCATCCCTTTCAACGGTAACCTTCACCTCGTCACCCGGTTTTTTGGTGGAAAGATATCCGGTCAAATCGGGAAACTGATGTACCTTAATGTTATCGACCTGTTTGATGATATCGCCACTGCGGAGATCGGCTTTGGCAGCACCGGTATTTTCTTCGACCCCATCGATATAGACCCCATCGATATCCTTAATCCCTTTTTTTGCGGCGTAGGGTGTGTTCATCGGAATCGTGCTTACCCCTAATATACCTTTCTGTACATTGCCGTATTCCAAAATATCGTCCACTACCTTTTTGGCGATGTTACTGGGTACCGCGAAAGAATATCCGACGTACGAACCGGTCTGCGAGGTGATGGCCGTATTGATGCCT
>NZ_JBGTHY010000344.1:0-25441 GCF_041745955.1 Pricia sp. | reverse complement strand
CTATTACAGCGGTCAAATGATCGAATATTTACCGTTCATCCAAAAAATAACATTTGCATTAGGGCTCATTTGGGTCATCGGACTTAATTACCAATTGACCGGAAAAAACGTGGTACAACACTGTAAAAATTAGGGCGATTAAGTGCTGGATTCATTGGCCTGGGCTTGTTTGCGAGATTGCCGAATCTTTTGATTTGGCGATTGAAAAATAAAAGGTAATCACAGAATGCAAAAGATTCGCCATGTGCGAGGCCCAACGGTAATCGCCTATCACCCCGTACTTTTAACATAAAAAAAACGTAGGTCACATGCTAAATACGTATCTTTTTATTTAAGAATACACGTGTTTTATATTTTTATCGTATCTTAGCCAAAAATTCAGACGATGAATACAAAACTTACATTGACAATAGAACAAAAAGTCATCAAAAGGGCCAAAGAATACGCTAAGGAGAAAAACCGTAGCCTATCCGATATCATTGAAAATTATTTGAAGTTGTTAACAGACAGGAAATCCGACATGGAAAACAATTTGAGTCCAACGGTCGAATCCCTGAAGGGTTCGTTTAAACCACCAAAAAACTTCGATTATAAAAAAGAACTGCAAGACCGTTTGGAGAAGAAATACCTATGATGGAAAAAGTATTGATGGATACGGACGTACTGCTGGACTTTTTCTTTGATAGAAAACCTTTTTCCGATCATACGGCCCAAGTGTTGAACCTCTGCGAAGAAAAAAAAATCGAAGGTTATACGACACCCGTAAGTATAGCGAACACCTACTACCTATTGCGCAAAACCGCCAAGCATGAGGCCGTAATAGATAAGTTGAACCAGCTCCTGAACATAATCGATATAGTAAAAATGGACAGGAAAGTGGTAGTCATGGCCCTGAATTCAAATTTTAAGGACTTTGAGGACGCACTTCAAAATTTTTCGGCCGTCGAGAACAGGACGATCGAGATTATTTTGACGAGGAACATAAAAGATTTTAAAAATAGTGAACTGGCAATATTGACACCCGAGACATACTTGAGGGGAAAAAAAGCCAGTGGCTAATCGCGAAGTAATGGCGTATGCTATGAAAAGCCCTTGTCCATTTCTCTAAAGACGTGCAGATGCATAATCAAAAATAGCTTGTGGCCTACCCCAACGCCTGCCCAACATCACCAATGATATCGTCAATGTGCTCCAACCCGACAGAAACCCGCACCATACCATCGGTAATACCTGTTTCGGCGCGCTCCGCGACCGTTAATTTGCTATGGGTAGTCGATGCGGGGTGAGTGACGATACTTCGGGTATCGCCCAAATTGGCGGACAAGGATAATAACTTGATTGCGTCGAAGAATTTTTGACCGGCTTCCAGTCCACCTTTGACCTCAAAGGCGACTACACAGCCCCCGGCCTTCATCTGTTTTTTAGCGATTTCGTATTGGGGATGCGATTTTAGAAAGGGATATTTTACCCAATTTACTTTTTCGTGGCTCTCTAGATACTCCGCCAATTTCAACGCATTTTCGCAATGCCGGTCGACGCGGACGGCCAAGGTTTCCAAACTTTTCGAGAGCACCCAGGCGTTAAAAGGGGACAATGCAGGGCCGGTAATTCTTGAAAACCGGTATACTTTGTCTATCAGTTCGTGGCTTCCCACGGTAATGCCGGCCAGCACCCTGCCCTGCCCGTCCATCAACTTGGTACCGGAATGGATGACCAAATCCGCCCCGAACTGCAGCGGCTTTTGCAGATAGGGGGAAGCAAAACAGTTGTCGACAATGAATATCAGACCATGTTTTTTTGCTATATCGGCCAAGACTTCCATATCCAATACATCGACACCGGGATTGGTTGGCGTTTCGGCGTAGAGCACCTTGGTATTCTGTCGGATTAATTTTTCAATACTTTCAACTTCGTTCACCTTAAAATAGGAATGATCGATATTCCATTTCGGGAAAAATTTAGTGAAAAGTGAATGGGTCGATCCAAACACGCTTCGCGAAGAAACGATGTGGTCGCCACTGTTCAACAAAGCCGCAAAGGTCGAAAATACGGCAGCCATACCCGAGGCGAATGCAAAGCCCGCTTCAGCGCCTTCCATCTGGCAGACTTTTTCGATGAATTCCGAGGAATTGGGATTGGAATAGCGTGAATACACGTTCCGCTGCTTTTCTTCAGCAAACGAGGCGCGCATATCTTCGGCATCCTCAAAGACGAAGCTCGAGGTTAGGTATAGGGGTACGGAATGTTCCAGGTTTTCCGTACGGTTCAGTTGGGTGCGGATGGCGTTTGTTTCGAATTTCTTATCCATAATTTAGTGTCATTGCCGCACTTCTATGGTGCTCAGCAAATACTTCGGCGTATATCTCTTCTATTTTTAAGGATATCGAGGTACGTTTAGCCTATGTAAGCATCTAGACCTACAAGGATGTCGCTGTGCGCCTACACCTCCCAGGTCATTCGTATTTTTTCTATCCTTTCTCCGCAATCCGCAATATATCCCCAAAGACCCCTCTTGCCGTGACCGCAGCCCCTGCACCGGCGCCTTGAATGACCAGCGGATGCTCGCCGTAGGATTCCGTATAGATTTCGATGATGGAATCGGAACCTTTGACCTGACCAAGGGCACTTTGTTTGGGTACGGAAATCAGCTTGACTTCCAAAATACCCTTTTCCTTTTGCAGGTCGCCGTACAGGTCGCCTACATAGCGGAGTACATGATTCGGCTCTTGCGATTTTTTGATGGTATCGAACTTTTCGTCGAGGACATCGAGGTGCCGTAAAAATCCATCGACTTCCCCTATCCTCAATGGTTCGGGAATCAGATTCTCGATGTCAATATCGGTGAATTCATTGCTCAAATCAAGCTCCCGAGCCAGAATCAATAGCTTACGCCCTACGTCATTGCCCGAGAGATCTTCCCTTGGATCGGGTTCAGTATAGCCGCTATCCATGGCATCCTTTAAAATCTCGGAAAAAGATCGGTCGGATTCCGAAAAGGTATTAAAAATATAGCTAAGCGAACCTGAAAAAACGCCTTTGATGCGGGTAATGTTCTCGCCCGAGAGATGCAGCAACTTGATGGTATCTATCAACGGCAAACCTGCCCCCACATTGGTTTCATAGAGATATTGTTTCTGGTATTTGGCCAATTCTTCACGCAACGAACGATAGTAATCGAACCCTAAGGTATTCGCAATTTTATTGGAGGATACCAAGTCAAATCCGTTTTTGACAAAATCACCATAGTGGGTTACAAAATCATGGCTGGCGGTGTTGTCAATGGCGATCAAGTTTTCAAGATGGTTTTCGCGGGCAAACGCGATGATATCTTCGATGGTATAGGAAATCCCTTTTTCTTCGATGGCTTTTTTCCAGTTTTTGGATATGCCCTTTTTATCCAAAAGTACCTTGCGGGAATTGGCAATGGCGAAAATCCTCACATCGATACCCTTACGTTCTTCAATCGTTTTTGCGGATTTCAAGATTTGATCTATCAGCGTACCGCCCACGTTGCCATGGCCGAACAAGGCCAAATTTATTTTATTGCTGATTCCAAAGATGCGGCCGTGCATCACGTTCAACGCCTTGTTGAGGTCCGCTTTTTTCACTACTAGGCTCACGTTCTTTCCGGAAACCGTATTGTTGAATAACAGCGGTATGATCTGGTTTTTGATCAAGGCATTATACGGCAGATGAAAGGTGCTGAGATCTTGACCAACGATTGAAATAACCGACACTTCCTCTAAAACAGTAATCAAATTGATATCCCTGGTGAAATAATCACCCTCGAATTCGGCATCCAAAGCTTTTTTGGCAAGTTGTGCCTTGTCGGAATCCACAACCAACCCGATGCCCCGCTCCGATGATCCTTGAGAAATAATACTGACGCTGATGTTGTTTCTTTCGAGGGTCTTGAAAATACGGGCGTCGATGCCTACTTTTCCCAGTAGTCCCCTACCCTCTAGATTGATCAGGGATACATTTTCGATCACGGAAAGGGATTTGATACCGTCTTTTTCGGTCTTGGCACTGATTAAAGTACCCTCGTTGTCATTGTTGAAGGTGTTTAAAATGCGAAGCGGTATATTTTTTTCAATAAGTGGGATGATAGTTTTCGCATGCAAAATCGTGGCCCCGAAATTGGCCAGTTCGTTCGCCTCGCCATACGAAAGGTTGGCAATTCGCCGGGCATCGGATACCATATCGGGATTGGCAGTGAAAATGCCGTCGACATGGGTATAATTCTGAAGTTCTTCCGCATTGAGGAAATTGGCGAACAAAGCGGCGGAATAGTTACTGCCGTTCCTTCCCAAGGTAGTGGTGTTCCCATTTTCATCGGAGGCTATAAATCCCGTTATAATTGGTACCGCGTCGTGTTCAAGCTGCTCGAACCTTTTTAGAATATTTTCTTTGGATTCCGCCTCAAATACCGAGGCATCCCCAAAATTGGAATCCGTTTTCACCAACTGCCTTGCATCAACAAACTGTGCGTTTATACCTTTCTCCCGTAACAATTGGGTGACCACATTTCCGGAAATTAGCTCCCCGAAAGAAAGCACTTGATCTTTTATCTTTGCGCTGTAATCGCCCAAAAGAGTCACCCCTTCAAGGAGTTTTGCCAAGGCTTTGAACTCGTTGGAAATGTCGACTGTACTAAAATTGTGTTTCTGATACTTCTCAAGGGCCATTAAATCCTTTTGATAATCCTTTCGCTTTGCGGCCTTGTTCAGTAGGGCATCCAATTGGTCGGTCGCCTTCTCCCTAGCGGACAGGACTACCGCGATATGCTCTCCGGCCTTTACTTTGGCGGTTACAATATCCAATACCTTCTCGATACCTTCACCATTCGCCAAGGATTTTCCCCCGAACTTTAAAATCTTAATACGTTTGGTGGTACCATTCTTACTGAAAACTGGTTTCAGCAACTGCTCCATCTGCTCAAACTCGATCAAAAAGGCATCGTGGCCGTGCAGGGAATTTACCTCTCCGTAGGTAACGTTACTGTTCGCTTGGGCAAGGCGCTTAAAAGTGTCCTTATTTTCCTGTGCGGTAAAAAAAAGATCGGAATCGACGCCGATGATATGAATGTTGGTATCGCTATTCTGTAAATCGGCAAAATTTCCTTGTCCGTTTCGGGTGACGTCGATGGTCTTAAGCAATTGGTTCATCAGTTTGTAGGCGGACAACTGGAAACGTTCCTGCAATTTATCGCCGTGATGCATAAGCCAACTTTCGACGTTAAAGACCTGAAGCTCTTCGTTGGTGCTCCGCTTGAACCGCTCTTTGAAAGATTCAGGAGTCCGGTAGCACAACATGGCATGCATGCGCGCATCGTGTACGGGCTGTTTTGAATTGACTAAAAATTGTTCCTGAATCTGGCAATTCGCGATCAACCAATCGGTAGATTTCCAATCGGAAGCTACCGGAACCAGATGTTCCGTAATCTTGGGGTTCATGGCGGCCATCTCCCACGCAATCCCTCCACCTAGAGATCCCCCGATAATGGCAAACAGCTTGTTTATTTTCAGCTGTTTCAATCCCCATAAAAAAATACGCGCTATATCGCCGGCCACAAAATCCTTGTAATTTTCGATGACGAACTTGTCATGGCCGTTACCGGGTATATTGAACGATAGTATCGTGTATCGGTCCGTATCGATACGCTTGCCCTGCCCGATAAGGGCGGACCACCATCCATCTTTTCCCGTAACGTTGGAATTTCCGGTCAGTGCGTGGTTTACCAAAACAATGGGCGCGGAAAGCAGGTCGCGGCCGAACAGTTCGTACGACAGTTCGATGTCTTGGGTGACACCGCTGAGGGTGGTGTAGCTATCTAATTTTAGGTGGTGCATTTACGATATATTTATCCACCTATTAATCAATAGTTGCAAAAGCATTTTCAAGATCGGCTTTAAGGTCTTCGATATCCTCAAGACCCACAGACAAGCGGATCAGGTCTTTGGTAACCCCAGTAGATTCCTGGGCTTCGTCGTCCAATTGTTGGTGGGTGGTGCTTGCGGGATGGATAATCAGCGATTTGCTATCCCCTATATTGGCCAGCAACGAAAATAACTTGGTGTTGTCCGCCATCTTTTTTGCCGATTCGAAGCCCCCTTTTACCCCGAAAGTTATCAGTCCGCTTTTTCCTTTTGGAAGATAGGCTTGCGCTTGCTCGAAATACTGGCTCGATTTAAGTCCAGGGTAGTTGACCCAAGTTACCTCATCCCTACCCTGCAGCCATTCGGCAAGTGCCAAGGCATTTTCACTGATATGCTTCATACGAACACTGAGCGTCTCCAAGCCCTGAATAATTTGCCAAGAGTTGAACGGACTAGCGGCCGCCCCGTAATCTCGAAGCCCCTCGATACGAACTTTAGCTATAAAAGCTGCAGGACCCAAAGCTTCGTGATAGACCAAGCCATGATAGCCGGCGGAAGGTTCCGTAAATTCCGGAAAATTTCCGTTGCCATAGTCAAAGGTACCTGCATCGATGATAGCACCACCTAGGGCGGTTCCGTTTCCGTTGATATATTTCGTCAAGGCATGGATTACGATATTGGCACCGTATTCAATCGGGTTCAAGAGCGCAGGAGTAGGGACTGTATTATCCACGATAAAAGGAATTTTGGCCTTTTTTGCCTCCGAAGAAATCGCCTTGAGATCCAGCACGTCCAACTTAGGATTGCCAAGGGATTCCACGAAAATGGCCCTGGTATTTTCCTGTACCGCTTTGCCAAAATTTGTGGGGTCGGAAGGATCTACGAAAGTCGTGGTAATGCCCAATCTCGGCAAGGTCACGCTCAATAGGTTATAGGTACCCCCGTACAGACTGTTACAGGCGACGATATGGTCCCCCGTCTTTAAGAGCGTCAAGAGCGAGGTCGAAATGGCGGACATGCCCGAGGCTGTTACCACGGCGGCAATTCCGCCTTCCAAAGCTGCCAAACGCTGCTCGAGCACATCGTTGGTCGGGTTGTTCAGACGGGTATAAATAAATCCCGTTTCCGATAAGTTGAAGAGGTTGGCCGCATGATCGGAGTCATTGAATACGTACGAGGTATTCTGGTACAGGGGTACGGCGCGGGTTCCCCCATGGGCCTTTACGTCATGACCTGCATGCAAGGCGTTCGTTGAAAATTTTGGATCACTCATGATTTTTGGTTTTACTTGTTAGTACTCTACTTTATAGCATTCAAAACACCATACACATAGGCAGCCCATCCAAAGAAAATCGGAAGGTTAAAATCAATAGGTTATGAAGAAAGAAAATTACGGGAAGTAATTTTTTTGTGTTATCTGCCAAGATACTGAAATTCCCCAATTTAGGGGCAGCATCTGGTAGAACGTAGCACCTTCTTCGCGCATCCCGACAAGAATCGGAAGCCAAAGGGTTGCTAAGGTTTCAAAGGGTCTAATCCCTCCACCTTTCTTGATAACCGATTAATATGTGTTTGAACTTTTGAAAAACAAATATAAGGAGGGGGGAAGGGATTTTCCTAATATATAAGGATAAAACTGTGCGTAATGTGCCAATTCAATGGATTTTTATTGATAAACCTACAACCCAAAAGCCTTTTTAACCTCCTCGATCCTATCCAATTTTTCCCAGGTAAACAACTCCACTTCGGTCTCCACCCTACCACTGTACGGCGATTCGTAAACTTTTTTGACGGTTATAGGCTCCTTTCCCATGTGGCCATAGGCCGCAGTCTCCAAATAGATGGGATTTCGCAGCTTAAGACGTTTTTCAATGGCAAAAGGACGCATATCGAACATTTCCGCTACTTTTTCGGCGATTTCGCCATCGCTAAAATCTACGTTCGAAGTACCATAGGTATCCACATAAATGGAGGTAGGCTCAACAACCCCGATAGCATAGCTCACTTGCACCAATAGTTCTTCGGCCACCCCTGCAGCGACCAAATTCTTAGCGGCATGACGGGCGGCATAGGCGGCACTTCTGTCGACCTTACTGGGGTCTTTTCCGCTGAAGGCGCCACCACCATGGGCTCCCTTTCCACCATAGGTATCCACGATAATCTTTCGGCCTGTAAGTCCCGTGTCGCCGTGCGGGCCTCCGATAACGAATTTACCGGTGGGATTTATATGATAGGTAATTTGATCGTCAAAGAGTTTTTGTATCGCCGCAGGTAACTTTGCCTTTACCCTTGGAATCAATTTGGATACAATATCCTTTTTTATCCTGGCGAGCATCTTTTCGTCATCGGAGTCAAATTCATCGTGCTGGGTAGAGACCACGATAGTGTCGATACGCTGCGGCAGGTTGTCATCGGAATATTCGATGGTCACCTGCGCCTTGGCATCCGGACGGAGATAGGTGATTTCCTTTTTCTCCCTTCTCAAATCGGCCAGCCCTTGAAGTATTTTGTGGGAAATATCCAAGGCCAACGGCATGTAATTTTCCGTCTCCTTGGTGGCATAGCCGAACATCATCCCTTGATCTCCAGCACCCTGCAGTTCCTTTGATTCCCGATCCACACCTTGATTGATGTCCTTCGACTGTTCATGAATTAGCGATATTACCCCACATGAATCCCCGCTGAACTGATATTCGCCGTTCGTATAACCAATTTTATTGATGACATCCCTGGCAATTTGTTGTACATCTAAATAGGTTGTACTCTTGACCTCGCCGGCCAATACGACCTGCCCGGTCGTCACCAAGGTCTCGCAGGCTACCTTACTTTCGGGGTCGAAAGCCAAAAAATGGTCGAGTAACGCGTCGCTGATCTGATCGGCAATTTTATCGGGATGGCCCTCGCTAACGGATTCAGAGGTAAACAAATAGGACATAACTTTCGCTTTTATAGTGGAAACGGATTTGAAAGCAACGTCTAAAGAAGAGGATAAAATTTTATTATCAACTGCTTTAGCATTTTTTTCCTGAACTCGATTCAGGGTCTAGAGGTTGCAATCAGTCAAATCCTTCCTCCTTTTTCTTAGGGCAAAAATACACAAATCGGCAAGAAATAAAAATTTTTGCACCACTGGTTTCCCAATATAATTTTCCTCTTCCCCGAGATACTTTGTATATTGTAGCTTCCTTTAATAACTAACCCTTAATCTTATTGTATATGCATATTGCGGTTGCGGGAAACATTGGTGCTGGCAAAACTACGTTGACCAGGTTATTGGCCAAGCACTACCATTGGGAGGCCAATTTCGAGGATGTCGTAGATAACCCTTACCTCGACGATTTTTACAATCAAATGGAACGCTGGAGCTTCAACCTGCAGATCTACTTTCTCAACCAGCGATTTCGTCAGATCCTAAAGATAAGGGAAAGCGGTAAGGACACCATTCAAGATCGTACGATTTACGAGGATGCCTATATCTTTGCCCCCAACCTTCACGCCATGGGACTGATGACCAATCGTGATTTCACCAACTATAAAAGCTTGTTCGAATTGATGGAAAGTCTGGTGCAGCCGCCCGATCTTTTGATCTATTTACGTAGTTCGATCCCCAATCTGGTCGGCCAGATCCATAAACGCGGGCGGGAATATGAGAACAGTATCTCCATCGATTACCTCAGCCGACTCAACGAGCGCTATGAGGCTTGGGTACATCACTACGAAAAGGGAAACCTGCTGATCATCAATGTCGATGACATCAATTTTGTGGATAATCCCGAAGATCTGGGTACCGTGATTAATAGGATCGATGCTGAGATTAACGGGCTTTTTTGAGCCTGCCTGCAAGCCGATGCAGATTGGGCGACCCCAAATCTAAATAAAGCCGTTTTCCATAGCATGCTCGACCGCCTGTCCACTGCTTTCCACCAAAAGCACAGGCGTTATCTTATATTTTTCGAACAGCCCGTTTACCCGTTCCATCTTACGTTTATGGTCTACGCTTCTCAGATAAATGGCCAAGATGTTATCGGGATGCAATTCCGCAATTTCCTTATAGATATCGGCATCGTGTTCGCCGCTATCGCCGATAAGAATGAATTTGAGATCGGGGTAGGTTTTTAGGATGTTGATGATTTCCTTCTGCTTTTGAGGTTTTTCGCCCCCCGAACCGATACCGCCCCATTTCGGAAAATTGCGAAGCAAAACGGGTCCTTTAGGAAAATTGTTCTTGGTCAGGAAGAGTTCTAGGTACCGATATAGGTTCCACGGGCTGTGACTTACGTAGAAAATGGGATTGGCGGCCTTGCCCGATTTTCCACGATGTAGCTGTCCGTAGAACTGGGCGGCGCCCTCCAGAGGGGTCCGTTGTCCCGGTTTTATAAAAAAAGTGTTGAACACTACTTTCCATTTCAACGAAGAGACGACTCCCGTATGGAGTATAGTGTCGTCGATATCGCTGATGACCCCGAAATCCGCTGATTTTGAAGGAATTAATAGCTCTCCGGGGAAACGGTTTTTATGAAGAATCTCCCTTTTCAAGGCGGTATCCGAGAACGAGATTTCATAGTTCACCCATCCCTCTTCGTTGGCAAGCTCCCGCAGATTTTCCATCGCTGTATCCAAGCGATAGTAGCCGCGATTGTCGGTCGTTCCCGCGACCGTTCTGCCATCCTGAAACTTTACGGTAACGCCCGTATTGCGAATTTCGTCAGTCTCGAATCGCTTGAAGGAATTCCATAATAAATTTAAAAAACCCTTCTTTGAAAGATCGATTTCCTCATCTTCCAAGGCCCTGCCCCGGGCATAAAAATGCGTGTCGGTGCCGTAACTCTGAAAAGTGATGATCTGAAGTTTGTCTTTTTTTCCGAACCAACCCATAAGGTCAAATATAGGGAAAAGGTTTGATGCGGGAGTGTCGGATGCACGGTGCTCGATGCACGGTGCTTTGTATTTGGTGTTCTACCCGACCTTTTACCTTAAAAGTAAAAGGGGTGTGACTACGGACATAAATACGATACCTCGAAATAATTTTAACTGGCATTACGGATTAAAAAAGGAGGTCATCTTTTATCGATGCCTCCTTTTCTTTTGTGAATATTTCGTTTTCGGTCACTTCCGAATATCAATACTTTCAATCGTAATCTCAGTCTCTGAGCCCTTTGATAATACTCTGGTATTCTCAAAAGCTTCCAACTGGGTCTTTACCTCGGCCTGAGTACCTGTGAAGGTCCTTTCTTGCGTGACTTTTTCACCGTTTACAACCGACGTATAGGCAATGGTCGCTTCGGCCAAGTCACCCTTGTCCGTACTCATTTCGACTTGAATTTCCTTAGCGTTTTTAGTAGTCGCCATACCGGTTTGGGTCATAGCGATACTGGGTGCGATGACCAATGCTACGACGGACATCAATTTTAAAAGGATGTTTAACGAAGGTCCCGAAGTATCCTTAAAGGGATCTCCGACCGTATCGCCGACAACCGCTGCTTTATGGGCATCAGTACCTTTACGGCCGTCGGATTCGATCATTTTCTTGGCGTTGTCCCAAGCCCCACCGGCGTTGGACTGAAAAATAGCCATCAATACACCTGCCGTTGTTACACCGGCCAAAAGACCGCCCAACATTTCGGCACCACCGACAAAGCCTACCGCCACGGGTACGGCGATAGCCAGCAATCCGGGCAATACCATTTCTTTAAGCGATGCCTGTGTGGAAATCGCTACACACTTATCGTATTCCGCTACGCCGTCGGCGGCGTCAAAAATCGCCCGGTCTTCAACCGTTGCCTTCGACATATCGGAATCGTATTTCCGCATAACGGCCAAAGCAGCTTTTAGTTCGGGAATATCCCGAAACTGGCGACGTACTTCTTCTATCATCGCCAAGGCGGCACGGCCTACGGCGTTCATCGACAAGGCGGAAAACACAAAGGGCAGCATCCCCCCTACCAATAATCCCGCCATAATATCTGGTCGGGAAACATCGATAGTTTGCACATTGGCAACCTTCATAAAAGCGGCAAACAAGGCCAAAGCGGTCAACGCGGCAGAAGCGATGGCAAAGCCTTTTCCGATGGCAGCCGTAGTGTTTCCAACGGCATCCAACTTATCCGTACGTTCCCGGACTTCGCTCGGCAACTCGGCCATTTCAGCGATACCCCCGGCGTTATCGGAAATCGGTCCGTAAGCGTCAACGGCTAACTGGATTCCGGTGTTCGCCAACATCCCAACAGCGGCAATGGCGATACCGTACATTCCGGCAAAATGATGGGAGATCAAGATGGCCGCGGCAATCAAGAGAATGGGAACAGCGGTGGACATCATCCCCACCCCAAGGCCGGCGATAATATTGGTAGCTGCACCCGTTTCGGATTGCCTAACGATATCGTTTACCGGCTTCATACCGGTTCCCGTATAATATTCCGTGATCTTACCGACGCCAAGACCGGCAACTAAACCGGCGATGGTGGCCCAAAAGATTCCCATCGCCCCGCTTGGCAGACCCTCCACGGATTCGGGAATCAAGGCGTGGATGATAAAATAGGAAGCGGCGACCATGAGGCCCGCAGATAAAAATTCCCCTACATTTAGAGCTGTTTGTGGATCACCACCATCCTTTACTTTTACAAAGAAGGTTCCGATAATGGACATGATGATACCGACCGCCGCAAGTACTAACGGCAGATAGACCGCACCTAATCCTCCGAAATCGGGAGTAATAATAAAAGCCCCCAAAACCATGGTTCCGATGATAGAACCGACATAGGATTCAAAGAGGTCGGCCCCCATACCGGCGACGTCACCTACGTTATCGCCCACGTTATCGGCAATCGTAGCCGGATTCAATGGATGGTCTTCGGGAATCCCCGCTTCGACCTTGCCCACCAAATCGGCCCCCACATCGGCGGCTTTTGTGTAGATACCTCCGCCCACACGTGCAAAAAGTGCTATTGAAGACGCGCCCAGCGAAAAGCCGGAAAGTACGTTCAGCACCAAGCTCAAATTCTCTGCACCGGGCCAAATATTTTGATAGATCATGAAGAGTCCGCTTAACCCTAAGACGCCAAGGCCTACAACGCCGAGACCCATTACGGAACCGCCGGCAAAGGCCACTTCCAAGGCTTTGCCTAGGGAAGTACGCGCGGCTTGAGTGGTTCTCACATTGGCCTTGGTCGCTACCCGCATCCCTATAAAACCTGCCAATGCCGAGCAAACCGCGCCAACGACAAACGAGAGCGCTACCATACCGTGTGATCCGGCTTCGGCACTTCCCTTAAAATACAGGAGAACGGCAACGGCCACGACAAATATTGATAGAATCTTGTATTCCGCTTTTAAGAACGACATCGCCCCGTCGGAGATGTTCTTGGCGATCCGCGCCATCTTGGCATCGCCCTCGTCTTGCTTGGCGACCCAAGAATTTTTGATAAAAACGAACAAAAGGGCCACAATTCCGAAGACCCAAAGATAATTTACTAGTATTTCCATATTCAGTTAGGTATTTTTTAACGGGGGCTAAAGTAGTAAAATTGAGTAGAATAAAAAAAGCCATCCTTATTTATAAAGATGGCTTTTTCTACCCTTATTTTTCAGGGAGAGTTTTATCCCCTAAATCATAAAAGTACGACGAGCTTTATGATCGCTTTCCAAATACCTTCTTACACATTGGTGGTATATCTCGACCGCTTCATCGACATTGCCCCAGCCACCGGTATCGACCTTTTTCTTTTCGAGGTCTTTGTAGACCTTGAAAAAGTGTTCTATCTCTTTTAATCGATGGGGATTCAGGTCGCTGATATCGTTGTTATTGCTCCATATCGGATCGGAAACGGGCACGCAGATTATTTTTTCATCAGGCCCTTTTTCGTCGGTCATGTGAAAGACACCGATCGGTCTGACCCGCATTACCACCATCGGATAGGTAGGTTCGGCGCCCAATACCAGCACATCGAGCGGATCTTGGTCCAGTGCCAGAGTCTCGGGAATAAAGCCGTAGTCGCCGGGATACATCATCGAGGAAAAAAGCATCCGATCAAAACGGATTTTGTTCAGCGTAAAATCATACTCATATTTGTTCCTGCTTCCCTTTGGGATTTCGATCAGTACGTCGAAGGTGATATTTGCTTTTTTAGTCATTCTACGATTTTTTATCCTCGCGAAGATACGAAAACGGGATTAGTTGGCGAGACCTGTCGGATTTCCTTTTTTTCAAAAATCGGATTTTTATCAGAAATATCCCGTATACATCGGATTTAAACCTGAAAAGGTCTACTCCGAGGTCTTGTTGAAGATCGAATTCCTTAAAAAATTCTTTTGAAACAGAGGGCAGATATAATCCTCAGGTGATTTGCCTTTATCGGATTTACACCGTGGGGAACAATACCCCCCTGAAGCAGTATGGATTGGCCCGGTTTTAGGTATATAGATCGGTATCCCCAATACCTATCCTTATATATAGAGGATAGATTTTCGTTTAGTCTTTCCGAATACAGATATAAAAGACCGTTCGCACTGTTTTGCGGGATTGTCGAATGCAAACATGTGATCAAGGTGAGATCACACTGATCGACATCCCGGTGAATATCGAGGTAGTCGTTCTCCTCCGCGTAGAACGTATAGGTACCCCGTTGGCCGCTCGGGGCTATCTGCATACCGGTCTGATCGCTAATATGTGAAAGTAGATTTTTTGAGGCATAGATGGCATTCTGTACCGGTCCGCCTCCGACCGACCTGAATTTTCTTTTGGGCGTTCCTCCCCTTTCGGCTATCGCCCCCTCGGTAACAACATGGTGCCTTGCCTGCCCATAAAGTTGTATTGGCTCTTGGGCAAAGCGGTGGAAAAGTGCATCATCGAACAGATTATCGAACAGGAAATAAGGTTGTATGTCAGCAGTTGTGTCCATCATCTAGAATAATTCCATCCGATCGGGAAGCGAAATATTGCTCAGTCGTTCTTTTACCGCTTCGGGCAAGTTAGTTAGGGGTATATCAAGGCCGTTATCCTGACCTTTGACCATATAATGATTCTTATCGCGCTGTAATCCCACCCCGAACAATTTTTCAAATAAAGCCCGTTCCGCCGTGATCGTTGCGGAAATGCCTTGGTCATATCGAAAAGCTATACCCTGTTTTTCAAAATAGTCCCTTACCGCTGCCACACTGGCATCATCGGGCAGAAACTCCATAACGTTGCTACTTGTAATCTGCTTATTCAGCGGATCTTGGCCCGTTGCCGATAGAAATGTGACCTCGGCCGTTACCTCTTGATTTTTTTCTTCTGTACTTTTCATCGTATTGCAGCTGAAAAAAGCAAGGCAAATGAACGTGAAAATGGTTATTTTTTTAACTATTGTCCCGTTCATTTGCTTAACTGCTTTCATTGATTACATTAATTCATCCAAATCTATCTGATCATCGTCGACCATTCTCATGGCTTCATCCATTTCTTCGTCGGTCATTAAGATTTTGGTATCACCGAAACCAAAGTTATCACTATTCCCCCGGATTCCTTCATTGATATCCTCCGAAGTTATCACAGGGCCTATGGGCGGGATAACCGGTACCACAGGTGGCGTTACCGGAGGCAATACCGGCGGAATGATTGGCGGAACGATGGGTGGGATAATAGGTGGGATAATAGGTGGAACGACAGGAGGCACGACTATGATAGGCGGAACGATCGGCGGAACGGTAAACCTACAGCGCAACTTTGCCTTCAAAACGGCCCGGTACGCATTGATCAAACCATGTCCCGTAGAATTGTCGGGGCCGTTGGTAGAGCTTGTTCCGGTAGCACTGGTGCCGGTGGTAACATCGATCGCCGTGCTTTTCATGATATCGCGTACTTGCGAGGGACTCAACCGCTTACAGGCCTGCTTGATCAAGGCGGCTACACCGGCCAATTGGGGTGCGGCGGCAGAGGTACCGCTAAACGCTGCCCATCCGTCGTTGGCGCCGGTTTCGTCCTTCGCGGGGTGTGATCCGCCTGCTCCGTCGGTATCGATATCACATCCTGCCTGAATCGGCAACATAATGTATTTCGCCCCGGGGGTCTGCCCGACCAAACCACATACATCGGGCACTCTTCTACCCGGATAGATGTTGGAGTCAAAGCCACTGGAATAGTTCGATGCCCGTAAGCTCATGTTATCGCCCAGATACACACCGCCAGCCGAAATTACGTCGGGATGCTGTCCTGGGAAGCCCCAGTGCCCGTTGCCAGCAGAAAATACCACTATGATGCCCCTTGCCACCGCAAGCGCGATAGCCGCCGCCAAAGTCTGTTCCGCGGCATTTATGGAATTGGGCCTGTGCGAACCCCAGCTACAGGTAATGATATCGGGGTTCAGGCTTACAGCGGAATTGAACGCGGCGGTCGAATTTACGAAGTTCCATTTAATGGGCGTCAATGTACAATCGGGAGCCGTTGCAAAGATATTGGCCGATTCGCCTGTGCCATGTCCGCTATCATCGGTCAAGGGATTCAGGGTGCCCGGGGCCAGGGTAACCGAATTTACACGGTATCCCCTTTGTGCAAAAAAAGGATGTTTATAAAACCCGGTGTCCACCATGGCTACATGAACGCCCTTACCCGTAATCGCTGCCCTGTGGGCCCTATCCGCATTGCATCCTACCGAAACGTCGCCCGGCACGTTCAAATGCCAATAGTCCTTTGTCGGAGGCAGATAATTGGGAGCGAAGGGATAATAAGGGGTCTCAAGGGCAACGCCTTCTATGTAATTGGCCAATTTGCCCGATTTCGGAATGATCAATCCGGTGGTGTCGTTTTGGGTCGTATCCAAATAGGTTACCATTTCTTTCTCGGTACCCGATTTGATGGATTCCCGTTCTTCCGCGATTATTTCCTGGCCGAAGGCCTTTTTGTAATCGGATGCGGACCCCGATATATTGATGGTCGTATTGGTAATCTGCAACACCTTGAAACCCGCATTTTTCAGGGCTTCAACGGCATTTAAGGTTACCTCTTTTTCCGAGAGGTAATTTTGGATGTTTTGCGAGGTCGCCAAAGTGCCCTCCTCGAAAAGAGATCGGCCTCCAATGGATTTTGGCGATACTTGCGCAAATATCTCCGTGGGTACGCTAGGTGATTCCACCTTCTTCTTTTTTGCTGTCATTTTTTTGGATTTTAAAGGTTAATAAATATCAGGTCAAAGGGGGAATAGGTGTTTTTTTTGGGGGGAAGGAGAAAAAAGTGATTTTGTAATACGAGATCGAATGTAGTTACATCGATACGCTTGCCCAATAGGATCTGTACGGATCGCTATAAAATCTGTATAAGCGGTAAGAAAATTCTTTGTGAGTACTTGGGGGCATCCCTAAAACCCTACTTGGGTGCAGGTTTGCGGGTTGTATCAATTAGGAGTTGTCCAAGCCATTCCCGTCTTCATGGGAATGACAAAGAAAGGCTTAAAAGCTAAACCCGAAAGACCCTGTTACACTAAAGGGCCGTGCTTCGGGCGCTTCCAAATAATTGCCCCTAAAGTTAAAGTCAATGCGGAAAATCTTGAAAATGTTCCCTACCCCGACGGAATATTCGTAGTAGATCTTATCGTCGGGAGCCTGTAAGGATATATTCGTAGGGGCATTCAGGGCGATATTTTCATCGGATAGATCCCCCCAGACGCCTCTCAATCCTACAATTTCCCTAAGGTCGAGTTTTCGCAACAAGGGAATCCTCGAAAATAGGCGGCCGTTAAAATTATGCTCCAGATGCACGGAAGCGTACGTATCGGTAACGAACTCGTAGAAATCGAGGTTGGGAAAGGTATTGTAGAGCGAAAAGAGGGTCTGGTTTCCTGGGATGACGTTCAGCAGTCCGAGCGGGACATCCCCAAAGGTCTTGCCCACTTCCACCGTACTCAAAAGCCTTCCGAAACCGCCCAATTGCCAAGGCTGGCTGTAGGAAAACTGAAGCTTGCCATAGTTGAAATCACTTTCCAGAAATCCTTCAAGACCTCGGGTATAGTTCAACACAAGGGTACTGTAATCGTCATTGATATCGCTGCGTTCGACCCCGTAACCGATGGTGCGCTTGCCGGGCGTATAGATCAACGTGGTATTTACGTCGAACTGCTGTATTTCGGAGGATATTCCGCCTGGGACATCGGCATCCACATAATCTAAACTAAAGGCATCGGGCAGGGCGGAACTCAGCGTTCGGAACGAGTTACCGATGCGTATCCGAAAATTGGTCAACGGTTCCATCTCGATATTAAACGTGCTTAGATTGATATTGGTCAACCGATCGTTAGCCCCCACGGTAAGAATGGAAGAGGATGCGATACTCCGCCCCAGCACATCATTGGTCGCGGTCAGATTGAGTCCCAATTGCTCGATATCACGACGGTTGCCCCCGGAAATGATCAAGCGGGTCTTCTTATCGACCAGCCACTTTCCAGAAATTCCATACTTGCCCTTGTTGTCCTTAAAACCATAGGCCATATAGCCTTCCAGCCGCCAAAGGTCGTTCTGCCCGAAATAGGTACGCGCCCCGCCCCGAAGGCGGATGCCCTCCGCATCGTTATATCCAAAAACGCTGTAGACATCACCGATATCGATATTCAATTTATCAACTTCCACATAGCCCGAACCTAAAATACTTACGATATTATAATAGGATTTGAACTTGGGCACGGTCTTCAGGGTATCCAAAAGGGAATACACCCCTTGTTCGTCCTTGTTCAGCGATTCGAGGCGGTTGTTGGTCCAAAAGGTACTGTCCCGCGTCATTACTATCGGATCGAACGGATTGCTCTTCGTTTTATAAAATTCCCTCGATCGTTCTTGATCGAACTGGTGGCGGTCGTATACGGTCGTCCGCTTTCCGTAGATACCGCGGGACTTTTCCTTTTTGCTATAACTGAAATCCGTCAGCATATAATCCCTCTTCAAAAGAAAAACGCTATCGTTGAGTACGTCAAAATCCTGCTCGATATAGACATCCTTCACCCAGTTCAGATTGGCGCTCTTAGTGACCTGTAAGTTGATTTTCTTGACGGCATAGGTAGTATCGTTCACCCAAAAATCTCCCTTAAAGGTCAGTTCGTTCTTACGCCTAGGGTAATACACGATATTATAGCACCATTTGTTGTCGACAAAGGCACTATCGCGCAAAGCATAGTTGTATACATCGATACCTGTCCTGGAAAGGGGACTGGTAAAGCTCTTGTCAAAAAATTTAATGTAGTTATTGTAAACATCATATTCGGCATACATGTCTTGAATAAAGGCCGTAATCGATTGGTTGTTCTCGAAACCGGAGTTCTTGCTGCCCAAAACGTCTTCCTTTTCTACGCCCATACGATTATCGCCGAACACCTTTGAAAATTTTTCATTCAAGAATATGGGCAGATAGGTCTTGCCCGTAATCCGAGAGGTGTCAAGGTCCTCGAACATAAATTCCAAGCCTTTAAAAATACGGCTGTTTATGACCGAACTGTCAATGGTATTCAGGTCGAACTCTACCTTTTCGTATTTGTCGTATTTGTACTGATCGAACATACGGAGCCCGTTCTCCCGTTTGTTTTCCCAGATTTTTCTAAGGATGTCAATGGCGGGGTTGTTCTTTTTGGATTGTTTACCGGCGATAAGCACCACTTCTTTCAGCTGCTCGCTCGACTCGAGCATGGTTATTTCCATATTATAGTTCACCTTTTGCGACAAGGCAATTTCTTGGGTCTCGTAGCCGATAAAGGATACGATCAGCGTTGGGTAGGTAGACTCCGATTCGAGATAGAACCGCCCGTCGTCGTTGGTAATCGTACCTTCTTGCGAATCTTTAAAAAGCACGTTCGCAAAAGGTACGGTCTCGCCCGATTCGTCGATAATGATACCGCCCACTTTAGTCTGCGTATGGCCAAAGGCCACTATCAATAGGAAAATGGATAAAAGAATCTTTTTCATGTAGGACTTTCGGGCTTAATGAGGGAACAAAGCATATGCCAATAAAAATGCTCCGTCGAAAAGGCATCAACGAAGCAAAGGTACCTTTAGTATAAGGTTACTATAATTTATATAACACTTTCTTAACAGCCTTGATGACATCTTCATGGTTGGGTAGCCACTCGGCCAATAGCACGGGTGAGTAAGGTGCGGGCGTATCGGCAGTGTTGATTTTTTCAATGGGCGCATCCAAATAATCGAAAGCGTGCGACTGAACATGGAAGGTGATTTCGGTAGCCACGTTTCCAAAAGGCCAAGCCTCTTCCAAAATGACCAGTCTGTTCGTTTTCTTGACGGATTTTAGAATCGCGTCGTAGTCCATAGGCTTTACGGTACGAAGGTCGATAATTTCACAGCTGATATCCTCTTTTTCAAGTTCTTCGGCGGCTTTGTAGGCTTCCTTTATAATTTTTCCGAAGGATACGATAGTGACATCAGAACCTTCCCTTTTTATATCTGCAACACCTATGGGGATGGTAAATTCCCCCTCGGGCACCTCTCCTTTATCGCCGTACATCTGCTCCGATTCCATAAAAATTACGGGATCATCATCGCGGATGGCCGATTTCAACAATCCCTTGGCATCCGCAGGATTGGAAGGAACGATCACTTTTAGTCCGGGACAGTTCGCATACCAACTTTCGAAAGCCTGGGAGTGCGTGGCGCCCAATTGCCCTGCAGAACCGGTAGGGCCTCGAAATACGATGGGACAGGGAAATTGCCCCCCGGACATCTGACGTATCTTGGCCGCGTTGTTGATAATCTGATCGATACCGACCAAGGCGAAATTAAAGGTCATGAATTCGATAATTGGTCGACAGCCCGTCATGGTAGATCCTACCCCGATACCGGCGAAGCCCAGCTCGGCAATCGGGGTATCGATAACGCGCTTGGCACCGAACTCGTCCAACATCCCTTTTGACGCTTTGTATGCCCCGTTATATTCCGCCACCTCTTCGCCCATAAGATATATGGACTCATCATTCCGCATCTCTTCGGACATCGCTTCGACAATGGCTTGCCTAAATTGTAGTGTTTTCATAAATTGGAGTATTCGATTCGTGGCGTTAAAAACGCAAGCAAAAATAGGAAAATATATATCAACTCATTGATCCATCCTATCAAAAAAGGGATAAAATTTGTTATGCGTGCATAGCTTTTTTCGAAATTTATAGCTATCTTCGTAGAGAAAACTTTAAAAGAGTAAAGGAAATGAAAATATTGGTTTGCATAAGTAACGTACCCGATACGACCTCGAAAATAAATTTTACCGATGGCGATACCAAATTCGACACCAATGGGGTGCAGTTTGTAATTAACCCCAACGACGAATTCGGGCTTACCCGTGCCATGTGGTTCAAGGAAAAACAAGGTGCCACAGTGCATATCGCGACCGTGGGCGAAGCTACTGTGGAACCGACCATGCGAAAGGCCTTGGCCATAGGTGCCGATGAAGGCATTCGTATAAACGCTGCACCAACTGACGGCTATTATGTCGCCGAGCAACTGGCCGAAGTGGTGAAAAATGGTGATTACGATCTGGTTATAGCAGGGCGGGAATCCATCGATTATAACGGCGGTATGGTGCCCGGTATTTTGGCCACCATGCTAGGTATGAATTTCGTAAACACCTGTATCAGCCTCGAAATCGAAGGCGATACCGCAACCGCAATTCGCGAAATCGATGGCGGAAAAGAAACCGTGGAAACCAAATTGCCGCTGGTCATAGGTGGACAAAAAGGTTTGGTAGAGGAAAGCGACCTGAAAATTCCCAATATGCGCGGTATTATGATGGCGCGAAAAAAGGCACTCAACGTACTTGAACCGATTGATGCGACGAAAGCCACCCATGATGTCAGTTTCGACAAACCGGCTCCGAAAGGGCAGGTCAAATTGGTCGATTCGGTAGATGAGTTGGTGGATTTATTGCATAATGAGGCTAAAGTCATCTAGCGATTTGCACTCGCAAATTCAAAAAAATCAAGTACCAAATTCCAATAATAGGAATTTGGTGCTTGGAATTTGCAATTTTCAAGGCGTTCTAGGAACATGCAAACTCACATTCCAGTAAGAAACTTAAATCAAAGAAACATGTCAGTACTAGCTTACACAGAATCCGAAAACGGAAAATTCAAGAAGAACGCCTTTGAAGTGGCCTCTTACGCCAAGGCAGTGGCCGATCAAATGGGGACTTCGGTTACCGCGATTTCTTTTAATGCTTCCGAAAACGAAAACTTGGGAGCCTACGGAGTTTCGAAAGTCTTGAACGTGACCAATAATACTTTGAAAACTTTCAACGCCGAAGCGTATGCTAAAGCGATTGCCCAAGCAGTGGAAAAAGAAGGTGCCAAGGTAGTGGTCGTCAGTTCTAGCGCCAACAGTAAGTTTTTGGCACCTATCTTGTCGGCCAAACTAAAGGCGGGTTATGCGCCGAACGTCGTAGCGGCGCCCGATAGCACCGACCCCTTTAAAGTAAAACGCACCGCTTTCAGCAACAAAGGTTTCGCACATACCGAAATCAGCACCGACATCAAGATTGTCGGCGTCTCGAACAATGCCTTCGGACTCAAAGAAAACCGGGCCGATGCCAACGCAGAAGATTTTAGTCCTGAATTGGGCGATGGCGATTTCTCCGTTAAATCAGTAAATGTAGATAAGGTTGCCGGCAAAGTAACCATAGCGGATGCCGAGATAGTAGTATCCGGGGGACGCGGATTGAAAGGTCCCGAAAATTGGGAAATGATCGAAGAGCTGGCCGATGTGCTGGGGGCAGCGACGGCTTGCTCAAAACCCGTATCCGATATGGGATGGCGCCCGCATGGCGAACATGTAGGGCAAACCGGGAAGCCTGTTGCCGCCAACCTATATGTTGCGGTAGGTATCTCCGGAGCCATTCAGCATTTGGCGGGAGTCAGTGCCTCTAAGACCAAAGTGGTCATCAACAACGACCCCGAAGCCCCTTTCTTCAAGGCGGCGGATTACGGAATCGTAGGCGATGCCTTTGAAGTGATACCCAAACTCGTCGAAAAATTAAAGGAATTTAAAGCGCAAAACGCGTAATATTTGTTAATTTGCGCGCCCAGCGGGGCTACTTAAAATGTCTGGAAAGCCCGATATTTAAGTAGCCTTTTTGTATTTTTATAGTCTATGAGCTTAGTACGGTTAAAAATTAAGGGGATTTCCTACAGTCAAACGCAGAACGGCGCCTATGCCCTCATTTTGAACGAGGTAGAAGGTGACCGTAAATTGCCTATAGTCATCGGAGCCTTCGAGGCACAGTCGATAGCCATCGCCCTTGAAAAGGAGATCAAGCCTCCACGGCCCTTGACGCACGACCTGTTCAAGAATTTTGCGGATCGCTTCGAAATCGTCATCAAACAGGTTATCATCCATAAATTGGTCGACGGCGTCTTTTATTCCAGCATCATCTGCGAGCGAGATAAAATTGAGGAGATTATAGATGCCCGTACCAGCGACGCCATCGCTTTGGCCCTCCGTTTCAATGCGCCAATTTTCACGTACAAGACCATTTTGGACAAAGCCGGTATCTTTCTTAAATTTTCATCCAAGGACAGCAAAAAAGAAGGCAATGATGAAAGCATCGTAGTTGACGAAATCTTACAGGAAGGTGATACCGTCGAAATCGAATCCGGTGCCTCTGACGGATATACAGAACTTTCCATAGACGAACTCAATAAAGAACTCGATAAGGCCGTCGCCAATGAAGACTACGAAAAGGCCGCCAAGCTTCGGGACGAAATTTCCAAACGCAACTAATCTGTAGGGCACCCATGATTTGCAATGACGTCGCCAAAATTTTTTTCAGATATAAGGTATCAAAAAGGAAGTTTAGCCTGGCTAATTGAGTATTTTGTCAACGCAAGTAACTGGAAAAAAGAACAGGTCAGCGAACAAAACAGGGTTTTAAAGATGCCCTTAAGCAAACTCTTCATGAAAAAATCCCTTTGGATTCTCTTGCTCGTCCTTTTCTTTGTTTTTCCGGCCGTTGCACAAGATTCCCTAGACGTGGATACCGCTCAAGGGGTAACCATGAACGATACGCTTCCTGAAAACGCCTCTGAAATCGTTCCCAATCAAGGTATTTCGGTTAGTAGCGTTTCTAGAGGTATACTGGGGATGTTGGTACTACTTTTACTATCCTTTTTGTTCAGTTCGAACCGTAAAGCGATCAATTGGAAGACTGTGGGCATTGGGCTGGCACTCCAATTGATTATTGCCATAGGCGTTTTGAAAATTACCTTTATCCAAAAAGGGTTCGAGGCCGTAGGAGAGGTTTTTATCAGTATTTTAGGATATACTAGGGCAGGAAGTAAATTTTTGTTTGAAGGGTTGGTAGTTGACACCAACACCTTCGGTTATATTTTTGCCTTTCAGGTTTTGCCCACCATTATCTTCTTCTCCGCATTGACCTCTTTGCTCTTTTATTTGGGCGTTATTCAAAAAGTCGTGAAGGCACTGGCCTGGTTATTATCCAAAAGCCTCCGTATCTCCGGACCGGAAAGCCTTTCGGTGGCCGGAAACATTTTTTTGGGCCAGACCGAAGCCCCATTGTTGATCAAGGCCTATCTTGAAAAAATGACACGCTCCGAAATCCTATTGGTTATGATCGGTGGGATGGCCACTGTAGCCGGGGCAGTACTGGCCGCCTACATCGGGTTTCTAGGAGGCGAGGACAAAGTATTGCAGCTCGTCTTTGCCAAGCATCTTTTGGCCGCTTCGGTGATGGCGGCCCCGGGTGCTATTGTGATTTCTAAAATCCTATATCCCCAAACCGAACCCGTGAACACCGTCGTAGAAGTTTCCAACGCCAAAATCGGCTCAAACGCTTTGGACGCAATTTCCAATGGCACTACGGAAGGTCTCAAATTAGCGGTAAACGTCGGCGCCATGCTTCTGGTATTCGTCGCCTTGATCGCCATGGTCAACGGTATCCTGGGATATGCCGGCGACCTCACCTCCCTCAACAGTTGGATCGCCGCCAACACCGCATACGAAACCTTCTCTTTAGAAGCGATTCTAGGCACCCTTTTCGCCCCGCTTATGTGGCTCATCGGAGTGGCCAACGAAGACATCATGCTGATGGGCCAATTGCTTGGCATTAAATTGGTCGCCAGCGAATTCGTCGGCTACATTCAATTGGCCGAACTTAAGGACTTGGCTACAGGTGCCAATTTCACTTACAACAAATCCGTCATCATGGCCACCTATATGCTCTGCGGCTTCGCCAACTTCGCCTCTATCGGAATCCAAATTGGCGGCATCGGCTCGTTGGCCCCCGGACAACGCAAGACCCTTTCCGAGTTTGGATTGAAGGCTGTCTTGGGCGGATCTATCGCTTCATTGCTATCGGCTACGATTGCGGGGATGATATTGGGGTAGGGCCCATCTACAAAACATGATTAATACCATATTCGTTCCTAAAATAAATTACTTATCTTTGACGTTAGTAACGCGAAAGATATGATAACATCCTTTGGCTCTAAGGAAACAGAACAGATATGGAAAGGTATTCGAGTTAAAAAAATGCCCATCGAAAACCAGAACATCGGGCGTCGGAAATTAAGAATGTTAAACAACTCGCAAAG
>NZ_JBGTHY010000343.1:0-9485 GCF_041745955.1 Pricia sp. | reverse complement strand
GGCGTCCGAAAAATCGGAGACATTGATCATTTCGATATTACGCATGGCCGTGGCCAACCGACCCTTTTTATATTTAGACAACCATTTTCTGATATAGTACAGGCGGTACCCGATCTCATATCCCGCGATTTTTTGAAAATAAATGGTATCGGCCCGGTTTCGAAGGACTTTGTCCGTATTTTGATAAATCTTAAAGGGTGTACCGGAAGAACCGCTCGTAGAAACTTCATGTTTCGGCCTGTTCACATATTCGCTGGACTGAAAAGCCTGAAAATTATCTCGGAGGACCATTTTATCTATTACCGGAAAATCCTGCAAGTCTTCAGAATGTCCATATTGCCGATAAAACGGGGTTGTTCCAGAGGCATGCTGTAGCAGTTGTTTCAAGAGCGCATGCCTTCTTTCTTTGGATTTTGGACTCTCAAAATTTTCAAGAATATCCGCTATATCGGTATAATGGGCTTTCACCTGACCACCCTTTAGGGCATCAAGAACCCAAAAGAGCCTATTGCGCAACTGTTCGGCGAGTAGTTTCATGCAATGAAATCGTCTAAATCTTTTTTCCATGCAAATATCACATTTTATATGAAAAGGGTTCCATAAAATATCCTTCGTGTCCATTTTTCTTTAACATGGGAAAAAACCAGCACTTACATGGGTAACCAATACAAAAACCCAAAGTCTATAAAAGACTTTGGGCTTTCCGATCAGCTGGTAATGGTTCTTAATTATTGTAGAGATAAATCGAAGAAGCGGACGTCAAATCGGTGTGGTTCGTCGGCGCAACATTGCCGTTGGTATTCAAAACATCGCTAAAGCCAAGAATCTTTCCGTTCCCTACTTCCGCAATATAAACGGTCTGGGTCTTATGGTCGTAGGCGACATCGAGGGGATTGCCTAGCCGCGTCGATGTACCGGAGACCCTGATTTGCTCTGATTGCGCAATAGAACTACCATCAGGGGTAGCTTCCAATTGGGCGGTAAAGCCCTGGATCACTTGAAATCCTCCATCGGTAATGGCATCATCGGCATCTCCTATATCTGTCATGACCAATACGTCTTCGGCCTCGTTATAATCGATACCGTGCGTTCTAACAATTCCTTCTATAGTAATCTGCTTGTCCGGAGCAACGACTCCGTCGGTCTTGTTACTATTCAGGAAGTCGTAATAAATGGCCAAATCACTTGATTTATCGACGACCGCAAGAAGGTCATTTCCTCTGAAGGTAATTCCCCAAAGGTTACAATTGGTTACTAGTGTACTGATCAATTTAAAAGACGATCCATCATAACTGTACACGTAAAACTTGTTCTCGCCGTTATCGGAAACCACTATACGGTCTCCCGATACGGCAATTTCCCTCGGACTCACTAAATCCGTTGTACTGACAAAATCGGCGTTAACGGCACTTCCGTTGGGAATATCCCAAAACCCGCCATAATTTTCCAAACGAAGATTTGATCTCGAAGCTTGAATTACGTTATCGTTCATGGCATCGTAATAGATACCTTCGGAAGCTTCTGATTCGGAAATCACGGTTTTTTGCAATCCCACTTGACTATCGTATACATTGATATCGCCGTTGGCATTATTGGTAGTGTACAGCATAGTGAGCTGTCCAACGCTTTCGTCACCGGTGTTTCCATCGGTCTCGTCACTTGAAAAATAGATGGACGAGGCGGCCATCAGATCTTTGCTATAGGATGGGGCCAAATCGCCACCATCGCCAATGGATGTATAGCCCAATACTTTTCCGTTTCCGACCTCAGAAATGTAAACGGCATCGGTTTCGGAATCATAGGCCACATCGATAGGATTACCCATAGACGTAGAAGGCCCGGCAACACGTACCTGCAAATTTGCAGGCAAAACTTCCCCATCGGAAAGCGCATCGAATTTTTTGGAAAATTCCGCAATGACATGAAACCCGCCATCATCGGTAGCATTAGCGGCATCACCGATATCGGTCAATACCATCACGTCATCGGTACCGTCATAGGTAAGGCCGTGGGTTCTTACAATCCCTCCGATGGTCACCCTTTTCGAGGGTATCAATACACCGTCTTTGGCATTGGCTACAAAATCATTAAAAACGGCCAGATCACCTGTGGTATCGACTACGCCGTATAAATCTTTTCCTTTAAAGGTAATGCCCCAAACAGGAAAAGGGATTTCGACCGTACTGTTCAACGTAAAGCTATCACCGCTTTTGGTGTACACAAAATATTTATTAGATCCATTGTCGGATACGACATACGTGTCACCGCTTACGGCCAACTCACGCGGACTCTCAAAATCCGCCGCACTGCTAAAGTCTGCAGTAGCATCGGAATCTTCGGTCAGCATGCTCAGCCCTTTGTAGGCATCCAATGAAAGTCCGGATCGGGAAGCCTGAACGACCAAATCTTCGTCCTTGTCAAAATAAATACCTTCGGCGGCTTCGGATGCCGTTTTATAGGTAACCATGGAATCGCCGGTAACACTATATTTGGTTATGTCTCCATTGGCGTTGTTAGTGACGTATAGTTCCGCCCGACGTCCGAGTTCCATTCCATCCTCACAGGGCGTACAAGCACCACCGCAGTCGATACCGGTCTCGTCACCGTTCATAACACCGTCGGTGCAGGTTGCCAAATTTTTGGCGGTCAGATTCTCTTCGTCATCACAAGATACGATTCCTGCAAGGCATAGAATTAGCGTCCCATAGAGGAAAATCGATTTAAAAGCGTTCTTTTTCATAATGGCAGTGTGTTTAAAGTGTTTATAACTAATTATTTGATACAGTTTACTCGGTTGACCTATAAATACTTACGCTATTTTTGGTGAAGGGTTTTACAATTATTGTATCTCCAATGTTAAAATATAGCCAAATCTTTTTTCTGAAGTTTTAAGGCTGGAATAATGTAAAAATCATTTCGAAGAGAGCAATGAAATAATCGACCAAGTACTGGATGGAATAGATTAGGGGCAAAATCGAGTAGGAAGTCAGCGATTGGTTCCCTATCTGGGCTCTCACACCACCGTGCGTACCCTTCGGTACACAGCGGTCCATAAATTTATACCTTTGGCCTGCCTGTAATGATCCGTTAAGAACGCATAGCCCACCAAAGAAAAGGGGAGGCCAGTATAGCCTCCCCTTTTTAATTCTTTGGACGGGTATATCAGATTACCCATTCGTTTTTGTGCTGACCTCCACCACATGTAATTTCTTTGGCAGAAAGCGTAAAGGATTCGGTTAAAGGATTTTGCCCTGTAGAGTCAAAATTCTCTTTATATTTGACCATATAGGCCTCAATAAACTTTAGTTCTTTCAAGGTTGCGTCAGTATCTCTTTTGGTAAATATGATACTACCGTCCTTTTTACCGAAATTATCGGTCATTAATTCAAAAAGAGCGGTGTCACCGGTAGATTCAACAGTAAGGGTTACCCTACCGCCTCGGGTTACAGAAGATGGTCTTCCCGTAGGATCTACTTCTTGGTTCAGATCGTAGGAGCAATGAAGAACTTTGTATTCTTTTCCTCCTAAATTCAACTTAGCTTTAAAAGACATAAAAAATGGTTTTTGTGGCAATAATTGCCTGATTAAGAATTATATAACGTCATTAACGACGGGGCTAAACTATAAAAAGGTTCAAGTCAAATATGTTTTTTTCGATGAGCAGCATCTAGATTTACTCACTTTTTACTACAGAAAAAACTTTAATACTATTTTAGAGGTTAATGGACGCAAGCATGGGTTTAAAACTTCTTCCAAAACAATCCTTTTTTGGTACGCATATCGACGGTCATACTCTTGACACAGCCCGTCTTTTTATCGCGCACCATCTTGATGCCGTTCAATTCTAGTTTGACGTCCCGGATCTCATTAAAGAATTGACTTACCGTAAATCGATCGCCGGTCTTGTTAAAAACAGGGATATTGCTGTAGCAAAAATAATTTCGAATGGCGGTATCGTCTATCCTCCGGTTTGAATAGTTTACGAAAAGTTGTTGCAACTCGTTTTCCGAAACCTCTATACGGTTTATTTTTTCCTCGGCCTTCTTCTTTTTATCCTTTTCCTCACTCTTGGTTTCGGCAATCGGCTTGTCGATAATCTGTTGCCGCAAGACGTTTTCTATGGGATCTGTTCTTCGCGCCGTGTTTCTTTTTTTACGCTCTTTAATGGCAGGTAGAACTGTAATACGCTGCTTGGCCTCGTGTCTGAGATCATCGTTGACCACCAGTAAAATTGTTTTCTCACCCGGCTTTTTATAGGTGTACTTCTCTTTTTTGCCGCTGCCATCAATGCCCGTTGTTTCCCCAAAGCTCCATTGCCAGCTTTTTGCGAACTTCGAATCGTTAACAAATTCTACCTCGTCACCCACCCTTACATACTTGGGTAAGATAATATTGGGTATCAGATCTGGGTCGACAAGTATTTCTCGCTTCGTTATGGCGATATCTTTGGTGGCAATACATTGGCCGTTCATTCGCAAGGATACGGTATATTTTCCCGGTTCGGTAAATTGATGCACTACGTCAGAGCGGTACACAGGTGGACTTTCGTCGTCAAATTCCCACATCCACTCTACACCGGAGGTATCGGTACTCTTGAACTCAATAAGGTCTTCGCTAGTATATGAATTTGAAATGACCTCAAAACCTACATCGGCACAATCGACGGTCGAGTTCAGCTTGAAGGATAATAGCGCAAATCCGACCAAAAGGAATACTAAAAAGGTAATAAACACGTTTCGGTCAAAGTGGGTTTTTATTCCATTATTTTTCATAAGAAAATTCCTATTTATTGCATGCGTATGAAAAATTCAAAAAGTAAATCAATTTTACCATGAAATTAAAACTGATGTTTCTCCTTGTTATTGTGCTATCAGGTTCATGTGCAAAAAAAACGTATGAAACGACGGATTATTCGTACTACAAGCGAGAAATCACAAAGTTTAACAATTCCAAAAAAAATAAAGTCCAAGAAGAAAAAATACAATCAAAACCGGTCACAGCTACCTCTGAAAAGTCCAAATATCTAACCCCTGCGGAGAAAGAGAGGTATGCAGCATTATTGAATATATCCACCGATTCCCTAGGTAACGAAAAATTATATGCGGTAATCACGAAATGGATGGATACTCCCTATGAATGGGGCGGAAGTTCCCAAGATGGTGTGGATTGTTCTTCGTTGACACAACAGATCTATTACGAGGTTTATGGTAAGGAGATTCCGAGAACTTCTGTGCAACAATTCTATTTCGACACCCGTGCCCACTTCAAGAGCCAAAAGTATTTAAAGGAAGGAGATCTGGTGTTTTTCAGATTACGCTATCAAGACGAAATCGTATCACATGTGGGTATTTACCTTCAAAACGGGAAGTTTCTAGGTTCTAACTCCCCACATGGTGTGGAAATCACCGATTTGGATACTCATTATTGGCAAGATAAATATGTGGCCAGTGCCCGATTGCTAACCCAATAATGCACTTATAAATTCAGTTCAAATACAATACGAGGAACAACCTCAGGGTATTAAATTCAGCAAGGATGACAGAAACTAATCCACATCCCTCTATTCAACAACAGGTTTTCGATCTGGATTTTGATCTTAAGGCCGAAACGTTTACCGCCCATCTCTTGGAAGACGGGGTAGCCTTGGACATCAACCTATCCGATTATTTCAAACGACGCTTTAGTAAGGATATCACCCGAATCGGAGAAGATAGCGAGAACGGGGAAAGGCTAGAGGTACATTTAAGTCGGCGTAGTTTCTACAACATCTTTCCCGAACGGTTTTTCCATACCTCTTACCGTAGCACCCCTTTTGTAGACACCATGGTGGCCGATTTCAAAAATCGAAAGCTAGAGGAAGAACAGGCCCGCAAATTTTTCAAACCCTTGGAAGCGGAATTTTTTCTGCATAGGGTAGCAATCGAAAGCGATGAGGACAAAACATTTCAAGCGCTCGGAAGTGCTAATTTGGTAGACTTTCTCACCGATCTTTGGAATATTGATGCCGATATTCCCGAAAAAATGGCCGCCAAAATTTTAAAGACAATGCCCTTCATGTACAAGATTGCCGGGAATTTACCGTTGTTACAACGCATATTGGAAAACATTATCGAAGAAAGGGTATCCATAGCACAAGGTTTTGTATCCATCGATTATCAAATGGATGAAGCCCCTTGGCAATTGGGCGTAAATCTGGCAACGGCCGCACAGCCCATGACCTTTCTTCCGAAATATACATTTACCATAGTAGATATCGAACGGCCAGAAGCTATCGAAGACTATCTGCCGAACGGAAAAATAATATCAGTGGTTCAATTTTTTCTCGAGCATACCCTTCCCTATGAATGTGATTTTGAAATCGATTTTACCATGGCCGAACCAAAAACAAAATTTGTACTTAGCGAGACGGTCTACGAAGGTAGGCTCGGTATATCGGCAACAATTTAGAACGTATGATCAAAAGTTATTTTTCGAGATTCATCAGTTTTGATGCCCTGATGCCTTTTATGATCGTATTTTTATTGGTGTTCATCGGGCTGCGCCTTATTGCATCGAAAACACCAGGGTTCAAAAAACAACAGAAGAAATTCTACTATTATCTGCTCATACACCTTGCGGTTATGGCCGTTATTGTCGCTATAGTGTATAACCTGCGCCAATCTACGGTGATGCTTCGCTATGTAACGCTGTTGGTCAGCGCCTTTATCATGGGGGCACTTCATGTCTATTTTTATCGTTTCGCATTTACGAAGTTCGATACCGATACTAACTTTACGGAATTCCTGTTTGCGTTCATTACGTCCACGGTATTGATCATTCCTGTCATCATGATAGCATCCTATTTTGACGATCTGGAATTTTTGGCCTACTATTTTTTACTGACCGCTGCTTTCGTGATTCCCACCTGCTTTTATATCCTATTTAACTGTTCGGTTTCCATTCCCGTAAAGCTATATTCAAAATGGTATTATCCCTTGGGAAAGAGATACGAAACCCCGAAACATTACGAACTTAATAATATGATGGTTCTCAACTTTATGTTCCATAAGAACACGAAGGAAGAACACATGACCAGTTTTAAGGCGAAAGCGCCCAAAGATATGGATTTCGGAAGGCTTTTCTTTTTCTTCATCAACGATTATAACGAAAAAAAGGCGACCTCAAAAATTGAGATGACCAAAGATTCTGGCGACCCTTACGGATGGTATTTTTATCTCAAGCCCAAATGGTACGGTTCGTCGAAACACATCGACTCCGAGGTGAGCGTTGAAAACAACAATCTTGAAGATGGGGATGTGGTGGTTTGCCAGAGGATTTAGTGCGAAGCAGCAGAAAGGTATTGAAAAAACAATATATAATCAGTAGTCCCTTCCTTTATGATAAAGTGGGATTATAAAACCAAATCAACCCTACCAAACTACAATACCATGATCGAGGATATCAAAAATTTTAAAATCAATTGGATCGATGGGATGAAAATCTCCAAGGCCCATTTTCAGAGCCTTCAGAATTTTGCCGAAAATAGTGTGAAGGATGCTTTCGTAACCCGAAAGGGACGCTATTGTTATGGTTATTTGGATTCTCATACGGATGGCAAAAATGATTACGTCATCAATCTCGATATCCATAAAAGTTTAAAAATAACCATAAAAGCACTACGGGCGATAACGCCGAATGGTAACCGTATTCAAATTACCAAACAGACGCCCGGTGTTGAAGACGATATTACAGTCGATGATTTTCTGGACATGAAGGGCGAAGAAGGTTTCTTGCTCATCAACCTCGACACCGAAAATGCCGTTGCCTTCGGGGAACAGGATCCCAAAGAGGTGCCGCCGCGCTATCCGTTTCTTACCAATGGGCACTTTTTTACGTTTATAGATGCAGAAGAACTTGAAAAAAACGGACTCGCTGGCAATCAGTTACCCGTCGCAAAAATCGTAAAAGAAGCTAAAGGCCTATCATTGACTACCGATTACATTCCGCCCTGCACCAGTTTGGGCGCGCATGCCCAATTGATGGATTTCTACGACCAAGCGGAGAGCTTCTTAAAGATGGCGGAACGCAATGCCATCAACATAGTTCAAAAAATAAAGTCGAAGCAGAACGAAAATCCTATTTCCGATGCGATGTATATTGCCGTTAACAAAATCTATATGTACCTCGCCCAAAAAATGACCACGGTAAAGTGGGAACAATACGATATGCATCCTAAAGATCTGTTGGAAATTCTGGTGAGTTTCGCCCGTATTTTCAAAGGCTCGGTCGATGTTTCATCCCCAGAAAACAAAGAACAACTTTTTAACTATTTTGGGGAATGGACGGATCTTAAAGGCGGTGCGTATGAAAAGACCTTCACCGATATCATCAACCTGAAGTACAACCACCTCGATGTCAATGAAAATATAAAAAAGATATCCGCTTTTATGAAGACCATCGATAGACTGCTTACCGTGCTCACCCAAGTAGACTACATCGGTAAACGTCGTGATATGGGCATTTTTGTACATGAAAATGTTGTCAAGGAAAAATCAAGCAAATCGGATAAGTCCAATGGGCCATCATTCTTGGCCGAATAAAATTTAGATCATGGAAATATTGAACAAAAAGGAAAGAGCAAATGCCTTCCTCCTCTTCTTACTGATGTTCGTTATCACCGTCGGTATTCTTTTTTCGGCATTTTTCTACAGCTACAAATTGCCGTGGAAAGAAAATACGGTGCTTCGGGCCGAAAATCAAAAAATCCGCTATGAGTTTCTCTACCAGAAGAAATTCATCAAAGAACTTGAAAAGGTCGATACACTTATCGATTCGCTCGAAAATACGCGGGAAGGCTATTTCTTTTTGGAACAGAGCATTAACGCCGATCTTATCGATATCAAGAGCGGGATACCCAAAGATTCGCTCGACGACAAGAGTATGTACGAAAACCTGGTTTTGACCTACAAAAAACTGATGGACGCCAAGCGCGATCTGAAGCAGGTAGAAAACGCCAAGAACGAGATTGACGACCTGAACGAGCAGCTCAGCGCATCCGAAAAAGAGATCGGGCATCTTGAAAAGGCTTTGGAACTTTCACAACGTCTGAGAAATTAGGTTGAAAAAGACAACCCTTTTTGACCCAACTTGCAACCTTTAACCAAATTAACCGTTAACCTGCAACAGTACCCCCGGCCATGAACCAAGAAGTAGAAAAAACCATTCATATTGCCACGCAGATCGCCGAAGAACACCGGCACGAAAGTTTCGGTCCGCCACATTTGGTGAAGGCCGCCCTAAACCGTGATCTGTCCCTTTTGCGATACTTGCACGGTTTGGGAGTAGATGTGTATTTCATAGAGGAATGGGCCGATGTGAATTTGGAAAGCTATCCCAAAAGATCTAGCCGCACCCTAGATGTCCGAGCGAGTTCCGCGTCTAAAATTGTCTTTGTCGAGGCAGAGGATATTCAAATGAAACTGAAAAAAGAGGACGTAGATCTGATC
>NZ_JBGTHY010000342.1:0-2838 GCF_041745955.1 Pricia sp. | reverse complement strand
ACCCCCAATCAAATCTATAGCAGAATTAATTTCATCAAGATTTAGAATCAAGCGATGTTTGGCATCAATGGTCCATAATAATTCGTGAAGAAAGACGGATTCATTCTTTGCAAATGCTCCTTCTAAAATCTTAACAACGTCCTTACTCAACACGCTTTCCAATAATCTTATATTTATCGTTTATTTGAACTTTCGAAAGTGATAATCGAAAATAAGGATTAATTTATTTTGATTGAACTTCCTAACACGACCAAACACATAAAATCAATCCACCTTTAAATCTCGCATTATCATATCCACCCATTCGGCCTGTGGCTGCCCGAGCGGTACGTCGGGTGCAAAACCGGTCCGGTCTATGGGATGTTCCGCTGTCCAACTTGACCTCACGGTGGGTATTTTGAGGATAAAATTTTCATATGGCAAGGGTGTCGGTACCGATGCCCCGGCATAATCCATCATCCCCAAAGTATTGGTCCCGTAGCTGGTTATCTTTCCGCACTGACGTGAAAGGTGGAAAAAATATTCGGTGGAGCTCCCGCCGAAATCGTCATAAATGACGGATACCCTCCGGGGGTTCTTTGTTACGGAGTCCAATGGAAAGGTGACGCCCGGAAGCGGATAAAACTCCTTTTTTGTTTCGGGAAGCTCGGAATATGCCTTCCTGTATGCCCGGACCGTACTTTCCGGAAAATATTTCTCGTAGCCCTCGGGGACAGGGCCGGTAGCGAACGGTTTTAGGTCAGCAAGGGCCTGCGGCAGGTTGTCCGGGGACACCCGCAGATAAGTGTCTTCCTGGGTAACGGGGGCGGTCATGGCATAGGGGAGGAAGTAGACCCAGCCCGTTGAGCCCCCGCCGTTGAGCGTAAGGTCTATGATCAGGTTTTTCGTGCTCCTTATCACGGAATCGTTCCCAGCTATGAGGCGCTGTACCATATCGTCCCTGGTAAAGGAGGGTATCTTCAGATAGGCGGTTTCCCCGTCCAGTTTTTTGAAGTCCAGTCCAAAGTTATAGTCCTTCCATGTCGATAGCTCGGACCTTTCGTCGGAATTCATCCTCAAGGGGGCTATCCTCCCCCAGGTCGAGAAGTTCCATAGGTGCAGAAGGTTGCCTACCAATTTGGCGGGAATGTCCGTGCTCATGAAAGTATTGTACTCCATCACCTCGAACCGATCGCCGTGTCCGGTAAGCGTAAAGTAGACAAAGCCCTTTGGAAAATCATCGATAGAGGAATATTCCTTTAGGGCCCGGAAATTGCCCTTCCCATCGGGCACTATGGAGACAACCACAGTGCTGTCGGGGTTCATGTACTTTCCCAAAACGGTATTCCTGTTATCCCCTTTCAAAGCTTGCCGTATATTTTTCCGTGGCGGCTTTACCACCGTACTGTCGAAATCCTTCGGGTTCCTATAGGCAAGGCCGAAGTGCTTGTCCCTAAAATATTTCACGTATTTTTCCATGATATGGAAACATTCCTTGGCATCTTGCGTTGTCGCGGCATTTTCCCTCGTTTCCATCACCAGTTTATTATAGGCATCCTTGGTGCCTTCTCCGACCTTGGCCTGAAACCCGGCATAGTTACGTTCCGTTTTTAATATCAATGAATCGAGATTTTCCTTACAGTCACATTGGTACTCTTGGGAACGGCAAACGATAGGGGCCAAGATGGAACATAGAATCGGAAAAAAATAATGTTTCATGATATTGGATAATGTGTTTTCGGTTTACGATAAAAATATATGCATAGTACTTTAATCTTTGACCAACAGAGAATCCACCCGTTCCATCTGTCGTACCGCCAACGAAAACAGGTAAAGGTGTTCGGATTCGATGTTCGATAGCTTGAAGAGCCTGTTCCTAATAATATTGTCCGTCATCACCTCGGAGTCAATGATACCCTCATCGCGGTCATAGCCCCGGTCGGTATATTCCCAGATGTAATTGATCCGGTAGTCAAGGAGCAGGGCACGGACCTGCCTCAGATCCCCGAAATTCGATTCCAGGCTGAGCAGTTCCGCCGCAAGCTCGCTTTCCCGGATGTCCGGCGATGTTGCCAGATAGGCGTTCAGGTGCTGGTCCTTTATGGCATAGGAAAAGGACGATACGGCCCGTTGGAAATAGCGTCGTTCTGCAGATGGGTTGCCATCCATGGCGATGGGCCGGTTTGCCGATAGGCTGTCCAGATACTGCACATATAGGCCAAGGGACTTTGGGGTCCGTTCGGCCAGTTCGGATATTTCGTTAAAAGAAGCTAGGTTCTGATCGTTCTCGAGCCTTAGCTTTTCCTTAAGTGTTTCCTGGGCCTCGTTCGCCTCGGATCTTTGCTGATAATTGTTCAGCTGGTAGGCTATGGTGATACCGAGGATGACGATCAAAAGCTCTATTGTGACCGCCATCCAGTCCTGCCGCTTCAGCTTGTCCCTCAATCTTTCTAACCTTTGACCCATATACCCTAAAAATATTGAAAATTTAGTTTTTGTTCATCGTTTAATTGAACTTTGCTGCGGGATTACACTACCCCAAATAGGGCAGATTTTTTGAAACGTTTATTTGAACTTAATTTGTTGGATTAATTTAAATTTCATCTAAATGATTTCATCTAATATGATATTTATTCCATTTGGCGGTGGCTGTGGAATCCATTACTTCGTTAAGCATTATTAATTCACCCAAGTATTGAATAACTTCAGGTCTATTTTTAGTCACCATTTCTCTATAAATTAATACCGTCTGTCCATCAAAAAATTGTTCTTGTAAATCTTCTGCTATACCCATTGCGTTTAAGAAGAGGTCTCCTTGATTAGCAGTAAAACCTAAATTTTTTTTATCTAGTACCCCAT
>NZ_JBGTHY010000341.1:0-11654 GCF_041745955.1 Pricia sp. | reverse complement strand
GAACGGCCGATGTCACCATGGATGTGACCGAGCTGGCGACCGCCATGAAGCTTACAGGCACGCAACAAACTCGGATTACCACCAACATGGCTTCCGGATTTATCAAATTAATGACCGTTGAGGGCCTATCGAAAGGTACTTCGACCATGACCCAAATGGGAGATCAAGAAATTCCGACCACCATAAAATCAAAAATCACCTATGAACTTATGGATTCACCTGTGGTGGAGTAAATAACCTCAGAGAAATTCCACTTTAGAAAAGAAATCCCGCCGAGGCTTCGGGGCCAAATTGCAAAAATTAGTGTCTAGTCTCTTTATACACCCATAACTTAAAACGACATGTTCAATAAAAATATAAAACTTGTTATCGCCGGCCTTATCATCGCCTATGCCGTGTATCAATTCGTGGACGGCAACATCGGTAACGGCATTTTTCTGATATTACTTTCCCTTATTTTCATTTTTCTATATTTCAGGAACGAGATAATTTTATTGGCCTTTCTTCGCATGCGCAAGCAAGATCTTGAAGGCACCCAAAAATGGCTTAACAAGATAAAAAAACCGAAATCGGCACTGATACCCAAACAGCAGGGCTACTACAACTACTTGCATGGCATCATCTATTCCCAAAAAAACCTGACCACCGCAGAAAAATATTTCAAAAAGGCCCTGAAATTAGGATTGACGATGGACTATGACGTGGCCATGGCGAAATTAAGCCTCGCCGGTATCTCTATGCAAAAACGTCGTAAAAGGGAAGCTACCAAACTGTTACAGGAAGCCAAGAAGCTGGACAAGAACAATATGCTTACCGACCAGATCAAGATGATGCAGCAGCAGATGAAGAAGATTTAAAGTAACGGTGCCCACAGCCGACTGAAAGATTCCTTCAATTTCCGTCGTATGCCCCTTTCCTTCCAGCGTTCCAGTTCCACTTCTTCGCAATCTTCGAGATCGTTTTCAAAGATACCCGCCATTTGTTCATTGATGGCTTTGTTGTAGATCAGCGCGGTAATCTCAAAATTCAGGGCAAAGCTTCGGTAATCTAAATTTGCCGTGCCTATGGTAGAAAGGCGGTCGTCGACAAGCATCGTCTTCGCATGGATGAATCCTTTGCAATATCTGAAAATTCGTATTCCCGATTCGAGACTTTCTTCGATGTAGGAGTCGGATGCGTATTGTGCGGCCCAAGAATCGGATTCATAAGGCAATATGACCCGAACATCGACGCCGCTGCGTGCAGCAGTTTTCATGGCGGTAAAGATGGCGTCGTTGGGCATGTAGTACGGCGAAGTGATGTAAATGCGTTCACCTGCCGCGGTCATGGCACAGAACAAGGCTTCCATAATATTGGCCCAATCGGTATCGGGGCCACTAGCGGCCATTTGTATCGCAACCGGATCCTGTGATTCGGATTTGTTGTCAGGAAACAGATGCTGTTCGATTTCGGTTTCATCGCCGGTAACGAAATTCCATGTTAGTAAAAAGGAGGATTGTAAAGAACCTACCGCACCGCCCTGTAATCGCATGTGGGTATCGCGCCAGTATCTTTCGTTGTCATACGAATTATCGTATTTCTGATCAAGGTTTATTCCACCGACATAGCCGACAGTTCCGTCGATAACGACTATCTTTCTATGATCGCGATAGTTAATTTTGCTGGTGGAATTCGAGAACCGCACCGGCATAAACGGAAAATGTTGGACTCCGGCTTCCGTCATCTTATCCTTGGCCTTCGACGAAATATCGCTACCAACGTCGTCGTACATTAACCGCACCTTGACCCCCTCTTTGGCTTTCTTACTAAGTATATCGATAAGTTCGGTGCCCAATTCGTCGTCGAAAAGCACGAAATATTCCATGTGGATATGGTTTTTGGCTCTTGCAAGATCTTCCCTCAGCCTTTCGAACTTTTTTTCGCCGTTTACCAATATTTCCATCTCGTTATCGAAAGTAAGAATGGATTTTTCGTTATGCTTCAGTAGGGTATATATTTTGTAAATACCCTCGCCGAAATCCTCCCTAAATCCATCCTTTTCACTTTGATCGAGCTTGAACTGTTCACGCCATCCCTTTATTCGGTCATTGTCTAGGATGTATTTTTTTTCAAAAATTTTGGATTTACGGTAATCCTGTCCAAAGAAATAGTAGACCATCAATCCTAAAAAAGGAAGTGCGGCAAGCGCAAATAGAAAAGATAGTGTTTTTACGGGATTCTTATTCTTTAAAATGATAAAGATAGATAGGCTGATGACCAAAATATAATTGATGGTCAGGGCGATAAGCCAGATATTTTCCTTGCAGAATGCCAGTATCGAATTCACGAACACGAGTTTAACTTGCTTCGGAACCGAATGTACGGAATATAAAATTTATTTGGTCGTCTTATAATACCCCGTTTTAGGAATTTCAATGGTATACTTCTTTTTTGAGCTGTTGTTCAAGTGCGGCTCACGTAGCCAAGGGTTATGCCGTTTAAGAATCTTATAATTGATTTCATATTTTTGGGCATAATCGGCAAAGCTGAGTACCGGCTCCTCCAAATCTACTTTGAAAGTAGGCACGGCCTTATAGAGGTCTTCTTCTTTTACGTCGAAACCATACTTTTCGGGATGGCTTAAAATCTCCTTTATCGCCATGATCCTGAACACGTATCTACCGGTTTCCTGGCCAAGTAACAGATCGTAGTAGTCGTCGACCTGTTGAATACCCATGTATTTGTCGATAGCTCCGGTACCGGCATTGTAGGCGGCGGCGGCCAGCGTCCACGTTCCATATTTTTTATTGTATTTTTTTAAATAATCACAGGCTACCTGAGTGGATTTTTCCAGGTGATAGCGTTCATCGACGTTATCGTTCACCTCAAGACCGTACTGTTGGCCGGTCGCCTTCATGATTTGCCAAAATCCCGTTGCTCCCGCACCTGAAACCACATTTTGGAGTCCACTTTCGGCAACGGCAAGATATTTGAAGTCATCGGGAATCCCGTTTTTGGCCAATATTGGTTCGATTACCGGAAAGTACATGTTCGCCCTTTTGATCAACAAGACGGCGTTCGATTGCCAGTAGGTATTGACCAAAAACTCCCGGTCGATACGCTCCATGACCTCGGGATCGCTTTGGGGCACGGTCTCCCCTGCAAAATTAAGGTCTTCGGGAATGTCGATTGCGGATATGCGGTATCCCTGGGCAACGTTTTTCTCAAGCTCCGGTTCGGTAGTATCCGTTAGATTTTGCGAATTGGTCATCTCTTCACTACTGCCCTGCACGGCATAAATCAAAGTGCTGACCACGAAAAAAAGGCCTAAAAGCAGTAAACCGTTCTTTATAATATTCATATTTCTGATTGGTGTTTTTTAAAGTCAAGGATATGTAACAGTTAATATAATACTACAACTCGATTATTGCAAAATAATTGTAGGTAAATGTGCATTAAACCATTTTGCCCTGTGGATAATCATGGTGTGCGTACCGTTTTTAACGGGAATACAATCTTTGATGTTCCGGATCGGAAAAACGGGATCTTTTTCCCCATGGATATGTACAAGGTTATCGGGAGGTTCGGTTTGCGACCAATGGACCATCTGATCGATCGACCAATCGATATATTGCGTATCGCGTAGGGATAGATATTCCTCATATAGGGCCAAGCGTTTGGTCATGGTTTCCCCAAAAGCATATTTCGCCAAAAGTTCGACATTATTGACCAGGCCTGTTGGCAATATCCTATGAATTTTAGTAAATCTCGCAAATTGCATACGTTTGGGGAGTTCGGAAACATGCTTTACGCTTGAAATAATGATGGTCTTTCGCACCGAGATCAGTTTGGCCATCTCCTGTACAAGCATACCCCCAAAAGAAACTCCTATCAATACGGAATTTTCATGTATTATCAGCTCGTTCATCGCCCTTGCATAGTCCACAAGGCTCATATTCCTTGATGGCACGAACCATTCCAGCAAATGCGGCTCAAAGATATCTTTCGGTAAATGAATGTGTTTAAAAATGGATGGATTGGCGGCCATCCCCGGCATAAAATAGACATGAATCTTGCTATCGTTCATAAAGAACTTGAATTGGTCAGAGGTAAAAGCAGCTAATAATTAGGAAATTAACATAGTGTTCACTACTTTTGTAATCAACTTTGGGAGAATCCATCGTTTTTCTAATCTAGGCAAAAGTAGTTAAAATTACGGCTTGAGAACCCCGTTTTTTTCTTCGGATGTCAAAACACAAATCCTAACTATATGAATGAAGTAGAAATCAACGACAACAGTTTCTTGCGTCAATTTGAAACTAGGGTCGATGGTCATTTGGCCAAAATCGAGTATTCTTCACAAGAACGCAAAGTATTTCTGACCAAATTGGTAGTCCCGGAAGAAATCACCAGTGCAGGTTTTAAGGAAGATTTTATAAAATCCGTTCTTCACCGCATTCAGGAACAAAACCTTCGGGTAGTTCCGACAAGCCCCGAAATAGCAGGTTTTTTGAGGAAAAACAGACAGTACAAAGAGATGCTACCCGTAGGCATCAGAATCTAACACGATTTTTAGGATTACCTTTAAAAAAATCTCGCCAGTCGGCGGGATTTTTTTTGCACACTACCGGAGAGACACCGTGCATTGCATCTCACTACAGTCGCTACAAAACAGGAATCGTGTTGGCCACAAATGCAAACCGCACCAGCCCATCATCCGCAATTTCGGTCAATTTGACACTATGTAACGTATTCACCAGAGCAGGATCCCATGGGACTTTTACCTTTACGTAATTTTCGGTAAATCCGTGTATATAGCCTGCCTTGTTTTCCCCCTCGAACAAAACACTACGCTCCGTACCTAGCTGGCCCTCATAAAATGCCCTGCGTTTTTTAGCGGATAGCCCCCTTAGCATCTTACTTCGCTTCTTCCGTACCTTTTGGGGCACTACCCCGCTCATATCGGCCGCTGTCGTGTTTTCCCTTTCCGAATAGGAAAAAACGTGCAGGTATGAAATATCGAGTTCGTTCAGAAAATGATAGGTCTCCAAAAAAAGTTCGTCCGTTTCGCCGGGAAAGCCTACAATAACATCTACTCCGATGCAGGCATGCGGCATGGTTTCCCTAATCCTTCGCACCCTATCCACATATAGCTCGCTCATGTAGCGCCGGCGCATCCGCTTTAGCATCTGGTCGCTCCCGCTTTGCAAGGGGATGTGAAAATGCGGAACAAACGCGTTGCTCTGCGCAACAAAATCAATGGTCTCGTTCTTTAACAGATTGGGCTCTATGGATGAGATCCGCAATCTGTGGATGCCTTCCACTTCATCTAAAGCCTTTACCAGATCCAAAAAGGTATGTTCGTGTTTTTTGTTTCCGAATTCGCCTTTGCCATAATCGCCGATATTGACGCCGGTTAGCACGATCTCCTTGATCCCTTGTGCGGATATTTCCGCAGCATTTTTAAGCACGTTATCCAGCGTATCGCTACGGGAAATTCCTCGGGCCAAGGGAATGGTGCAATAGGTACATTTGTAATCACATCCATCCTGAACTTTTAAAAACGCCCGTGTCCGGTCCCCGATGGCATAGCTTCCGACGTAGAAATCGGCCTCCTCGATTTCGCAGGAATGTATTTCCGTCATCCTAAGCGCGGTCGAAGGACGATTCAAAATATCATGGATATAATCGGTGATCTTGAATTTTTCCGTGGCACCCAAAACGAGATCTACACCATGGACGGCGGCCAATTCTTCCGGTTTTAGCTGCGCATAGCAACCAATGGCCGCCACAAAAGCATCGGGATTCGCTTTTTGCGCTTTCTTGACGATGGTCTTGAACCGCTTATCCGCATTTTCCGTTACCGAACACGTATTGATGACGTACATGTCGGCAGCTTCCGAAAAGTCCACACGCTCGAAACCTTCCTCCGTAAAACCTCGGGCTATCGTCGAGGTTTCAGAGAAATTGAGCTTACAGCCCAGCGTATAGAAGGCGACTTTTTTCTTCATACCGTACTTCTTTCCATATACTTTACAAAGTTTGGGATGCAAATATACGAACTTGTATAACGTCCATGGATTACAAACCGTCAGATCAACTCAATAGTTCCGCTCAACTCAATAGTTCCGCCACTTCTTGGTAAGCTCAAAAACATGCTCGAGAATACGCGCCTCTACATCGTTGAATTCGACCTGTCTTCGTGCCATCATCACCTTGGCGGTCTCAAAAGCCTTTTCCGGCAAGTAGGTAGAGAACCCGGTAGCACCGCCCCAACTGAAGCTAGGGATAAAGTTTCTGGGGAAACCGGGCACGTATATGTTCACGTTCACCCCGACCACCGTACCGGTATTCAACATGGTATTGATGGCCGTTTTGCTGTGATCGCCCATCATCAGGCCACAAAATTGGAGTCCCGTTTGCTCAAAACTTTCCGAGGCGTAGTTCCATAAACGCACTTTGGCGTAGTTGTTCTTGAGATTGGAGTTGTTGCTGTCCGCCCCGATGTTACACCACTCCCCTATCACCGCGTTGCCGAGATAGCCTTCATGGCCTTTGCTTGAATATCCGAAAATCACGGAATTACTGATTTCCCCACATATTTTACCGTGAGGGCCAACGGTAGTAGCACCGTAAATCTTGGCGCCCATTTTGACAACGGCATGTTCGCAAAGGGCAAAAGCGCCGCGCACCATGGCACCTTCCCAAATTTCAGCGTGTTTTCCCAAATATATCGGTCCGTCGGAAGCGTTTAAAATGCTATATTCCACTTTTGCGCCTTCCTCCAAGAAAATATTTTCCGGATGTATAACACGGTTGGTAGCCGAAATCGGTGCACTTTCCCTGCCAGCGGTAATCAGGTCGAAGTCCGCTTGAAGCGCTTCCCCATTTTTTTCGAAAATATCCCAAGTGTTGACAACCCTTACTATAGCATCCTCAAAATCAATGGTTTTATAGGATGAAAAGTCAACTTCTCGCTGTGTATCCTTGGTGAAAAACGCAATGACCTCCTCCCCTTGAAAAATAGCTTCGTTCTCTTTGAGATCAATTATGAGGTCTACAAGCATTTTAGTCGGTAAAAGGGATGCATTTATCAAAACGTTTTCCTCCATTTCCACCATGGGATATTTTTCGGATAGATAGTCCTCCGTAATCGTGGTGGTCGTATTTCCCAGATACTTTTCCCATTTTTCGCGTATGGTGAGAATACCGATACGGATGTCCGCGACCGGTCTGGTAAAGGTAAAAGGCAACAGATTGTTCCGGACCGGACCGTCGAAAAGAATGTAGTTCATGGGTTGATATTTCTGTAAATGTAGTAAATGCACTATAATGCCAAAAAAATACCCCCGAACATCGAGGGCATCTTATAAAATAGCTTTGAATAAAAAGATTATTTTTTTTCTTCCGTATCAGCTGCAGCTTTAGGAGCCTCTTTTTTAGGAGTTTCTGCTTTTGCATCCGCCTTTGGAACTTCCTTCTTAACCGTTTCGGTCTTCGCTTCTGCCTTCGGAGCTTCTTTTTTAGCAAGTTGCGCCTTAGTTTCAGCTTTTGGGTCCTCTTTTTTGGCAGCTTTATCTTTTGGAGCTTCCTGCTCTGCCGATTTTTCTTCGGGAGCCGCTTTTTTCTTCTTGAACTTGTCGTACTTGTTCTTGAACTTGTCGATACGTCCGGCGGTATCCAAAAGTTTGGCCTTTCCGGTGTAGAACGGATGTGAGGTTCTTGAAATTTCCAATTTCACCAAGGGGTATTCGGTTCCGTCGACCTCCAAGGTCTCTTTGGTATCCGCGGTAGATTTTGTCAAGAACACTTCATCGTTCGACATGTCCTTAAACGCTACCAATCTATAATTTTCTGGGTGGATGTCCTTTTTCATCAAGCAAAAATTTTACGCGCCCATTCCGACAGGCACTCATTTTAAGGCTGCAAATTTAGGTATTTTTTGGAGACATGCAATGTTAACGTATAAAAAGAACGATAAAAATAATGTACTTTTAGCTGTAACAAAATCCCATTGGGAACAACTAACTTTTTGAATAACCTATAAATAAGTATCTAAGATGGAAGACAATCAACCTAAAACCGGAAAATTTATTTGGACGTATGGTTCACTGCTTGGTCTTGCGGGAATAGCTTTCGCAGTAATCCTATTTAGCATGGAAATGCATTACGAACAAGGATGGGACGTAAGGATAATCGGCACGCTTCTAATGGTGGGTGCCGTTGTCTTGGCGACCCAGCAATATAAAAAAGCAAATGCCGGATATTTAAAAATTTCGGATGCGCTAAAGTTAGGTGCAGGCATCGGTTTGGTCGGCGCTCTTTTTTCACTCATTTGGTACGCCCTATTAACGAATTTTATAGAGCCCGACTTTATGGATAAGGCCATGGAAATCGCAAAAGTCAAAACTTTCGAAGAGAATCCGAAACTTACCGAAGAGCAATGGCAGCAGGGCGTGGAGATGCAAAAAAGCTTCGCTTGGTTAACGTATCCCATTGTTATTATCATTAATATTGTCATCGGTCTTGTTATAGGGCTAATCACCGGGCTAATCATGAAAAAACAAAAGCCCGGATATTAAATATCTTCAATATCAAAATCGTATTTTTGGACGGATTTACAGCGACAATCCATGAATCTATCCATAATCATACCGCTTCTCAACGAGGGGGAATCCCTTCATGAACTGCACGATTGGATCGTCAACGTAATGAAATCCGAAGGCTATTCGTACGAGATTATTTTTATCGACGATGGCAGTACTGACAATTCTTGGCAGCTTATCCAACAACTTTCAGGGGCAAATCCCCAGGTCAGGGGAATGCGATTTCTTAGAAACTATGGAAAGTCACAGGCCCTGCACGCCGGTTTTAAAGCGGCGCAAGGGGATGTGGTCATTACTATGGATGCCGATTTGCAGGATAATCCCGAGGAAATTCCCGAATTATACCAACTGATTCAAAAGGATGGCTATGATCTTGTCTCGGGTTGGAAGAAAAAGCGCTACGATTCCGTTCTCTCCAAGAACATGCCTTCCAAATTGTTCAATTGGGCGGCAAGGCGGACCTCGGGCGTAAATCTGCACGACTTCAATTGCGGACTAAAAGCCTTCAACAAAACGGTTATCAAGAATATAGAGGTTTCCGGGGAAATGCACCGCTATATTCCCGTACTCGCCAAAAATGCGGGCTTCTTCAATATCGGCGAAAAAGTGGTAACGCACCAAGCCCGAAAATACGGTAAAACAAAATTCGGCATGGAACGCTTTACCAACGGATTATTGGACCTCATCACCATCTGGTTCATATCCAAATTCGCCCGCCGACCCATGCACCTCTTCGGAGCCTTGGGCGTAGTGATGTTCATCATCGGTTTCGGTTTCGCTAGCTACTTGGGCATCGACAAACTCTTTATCAACAGGTTCGGACGCTTGATTACGGATCGCCCCCAATTCTATATCGCCCTTACCGCCATGCTCCTCGGTACCCAATTGTTTTTGGCCGGGTTTCTCGGGGAGATTTTGGTACGGAACCGAAGGAACGAGACGAGCTATACCGTTTCGGAAGGAGCTAATTTGGAGGTTACGGAGCATTCGTTTTCTCCGTGAAAAAAAGATATTGTTTTACACGAATCCCAACTTTTAAATAGATACAAGCTATTTTACCTGTCCGTCCTTAGGGGAGCTTGTCAGATTAATTGCAAAAGGTTACGCATAGCACTATCCTATCTTTTACTTAGAAGAAAAAGGCGATAAAAACATCCAACGAAATACTATTTTCCATCCTTTTATCCTAAAAATTCCATATCTTCCTATCTTTATCGGCTGCCGATGACAAGCAACGCTATGAAATTAATAATTCACCTAATAACCTAGTACATGCAGAACATTCTAGACACCGCAAAAACCTGGCTGACCGATTTTTTTGATCCGGCCGTAAAAAAGGAAGTCCAACATCTGATCGAAAACGACAACGACGAGCTCAAGGACCGCTTTTACAAAAACATGGAATTCGGTACCGGCGGTATGCGTGGAATTATGGGCGTCGGCACCAACCGGATCAATAAATATACCTTGGGGAAAAGTACCCAAGGCCTTAGCAATTACCTTAAAAAGGCACACGACGGTAAAGAGATCAAGGTCGCCATCGCCTACGACTGCCGCCACAACAGCGATACCTTGGCAAGAACGGTGGCGGAAGTCTTCTCCGCCAACGGCATCAAGGTATTTCTGTTTTCGGCGTTGCGCACAACTCCGGAACTTTCGTTCGCCGTACGATATTTGAACTGTGATGCGGGCATCGTTTTGACCGCATCCCATAATCCCCCGGAATACAACGGCTATAAAGTATATTGGAGCGATGGCTGCCAAATCGTTCCCCCGGAAGACGGGGAGATTGTTGCCGCTATCAACGCACTTTCTTTTGAGGAAATCAAATTCAAGGCGGATGAAAGTCTGATCGAACTCATCGATACCCAAGTCGACGAACCTTTTTTCAAGGCCTCGGTCGCGCACGGGGATTTCAATGCGGAGGGAAAGAATGATTTCAAGATTGTTTTCACCTCCCTGCACGGTACCTCGATAACCGCCATTCCCGAAGTATTGAAACGGGCGGGCTATAAAAACGTTACCATCATCGAAGCACAGGCCGAACCGGATGGGGATTTCCCAACGGTAAAATCCCCCAATCCCGAAGAACCGGAAGCCCTTTCCATGGCCATTGCAAAAGCAGAGGAAATCGGGGCGGACATGGTTGTCGGTACCGACCCCGACAGCGACCGTTTGGGCGTGGCCGTAAGGAATCTCGAAGGAAAAATGGAAATCGTAAACGGCAATCAGGCCATGATCATGATGACCCATTTTCTTTTGGAACAGCAAAAGCAAAAAGGTTTCGAGGGCAACGAGTTCGTGGCGACTACCATCGTTTCGACCCCAATGATGGAAGCCATGGCCAAAGCCTACGGCGTAAAATTCAAGACCGCGCTGACCGGATTCAAATGGATCGGTAAAATGATCAAGGATTATCCCGACCTAAAATTTTTAGGAGGCGGGGAGGAAAGTTTTGGCTATATGATCGGCGATTTTGTGCGCGATAAAGATGCGGTTACCGCTACCCTACTCGCCTGTGAAATCGGTGCCCAGGCCAAGGCAAACGGTAGTTCGTTCTATGAAGACTTAATCGATTGCTACGTCAATTACGGTTTCTACAAGGAACACCTCATATCCCTGACCAAAAAAGGGATGAGCGGTGCCGAGGAAATCAAGCAGATGTTGAAGGATTTTAAGGAAAATCCCGTCGATTCCGTCGCCGGTTCCAAAGTAAAATGGATCGAGGATTACAACACCTCGACCGCAAAAAATGTTTTGACCGGCGAGGAAAAAGCGATCCACATTCCGAAATCCAACGTACTGATCTACGAAACCGATGATGGCACCCGCATCGCCGCCCGGCCGAGTGGTACAGAACCCAAAGTCAAATTCTATATCAGCACGAACGCGAAACTTGACAAAGCGGAAAACTTCAAAAAAGTCTCCGAGGAACTCGATGCCAAAATCGACCGTATCAAAAAAGAACTTGAATTGGGTTAAAAGAACCGTATTGTTAATTTTATGAGGTCTACTTTGCCCTTATTTTCGCGACATGACTGCCTTGTTCTTAAAATAATGGTGAAATCG